>JAILDL010000144.1 GCA_024689465.1 Lachnospiraceae bacterium | reverse complement strand
CATAGAGAATTCCCCAGCAGATATCCACCGCAAAATAGGCCAGTACCGTTAAGATGAACTGCCGGTAGGTCCGGATCACATTTCGGTCCGATTCCGTCCTGCCCTCTTCGATCACGTCTTTGCTGAAATTCTGCCGGTTGATGATCAAATGCACCACCAACGCCATGATGGGTATACTTGAATAATGCATCCTACACACTCTCCATTCCGACACGGCGTTACCATCCGCCGTACCCTATACTCCCTAGTAGCATCATAGCAAATAAAACCATTCCCCTTCAAGAACTCTTGCACATTTTTGAGGGAATGTAAAAAAACTCCCAACCGGGATGGTCGGGAGTTTGATCTTTCTGTTAATAACGGAACTTGCTGATCTCTTCATCCAGCTCTTCGCTCAGGTCTGCCAGTTTTTCTGCTTCTTCCCTGCATTCCTCTACGTTTGCGGACAGCATCTGCATGCTGGCACTGGTTTCTTCGGTGCTGGCTGCATTTTCTTCGGAAATGGCGGCCAACTGCTCTACCACGCCGGTGAGCACGTTCTTTTGCTCATTTAAAACATTGGTCTGTTCGTAAACACCCTTGGTAGCGTCCGCTACGGTTCCGATCTCTTCGTTTAATTTTCCGAAGCGTTCCATGGTAACGCCCAGCATTTCTCGCTGGTTCTGTACATCCTCGGACACAACCGTCATCTTCTCCACGGATTCGCCGGAATTATTCAAAAGCTCCGTCACGATCTGATCAATGGACTGTGCAGATGCTGCAGAGCTTTCTGCCAGCAGACGGATCTCGCTGGCAACAACGGCAAAGCCCCTTCCCACGTCTCCTGCTCTGGCTGCTTCGATGGCGGCATTTAAGGACAACAGGTTTGTCTGGGATGCGATATCCGCAATGGCCTTGGTGGCTTCCTGGATCTTGTTGGCGGAGAGGTTGGTCTCGTTGGTCTGTGCCACCACTTCCTGCAGGCTGACATCGGTCCGTGCAGAGATCTTTTCCAGTTCTACCAGCGTCTCATTCAGCTCCGTGGAAATACCCGTCATCACTTCCACTGCCTGCTCCATGGCACCGGCATTGGCAGCGTTTCGGTCGATCACATCGCCCATGCTGTTTACCTGCTCGCTGGCAGAAGTAGTTTCCGTTGCCTGGGAAGTAGAGCCGTTGGCGATCTCTTCCACAGCAGTGTTGACTTCGCGAACGTTCTTGGTGATGTCTTCGAAGCGGATATTAAATTCCTTATTGCTTTCGGAAAGTCTTACGGACTGATCCCTCAGCACTTCCAGAGTGCTCTTCAGCTTTTCGATCAGGTCGAACAGGGCACCGCCGATCAAACCGATCTCATCTTTGCGGTTCAGGATCTTCTCATCTTCCGTAATGCCCAGATTTAAGTCGGCCAGTTCGCTGATAGAGCCGGTGATCCGGATGATCGGCGTTGTGATATTGTTGCGCACATAGAAGAAGGTAACGATGGATACCAGCAAGAACGCAAGGATCAGCGTGGATACGATCACCCAGATCGTCCGGGTGATGCCGGCAAAGATCTCCACCTCATCTACAGTGACCACCAGGATGAACTTATTGCCTTCCGGGTTGTAGTTGCCCACATAGTAGGAAGCGTATTTATTGACGCCCTTGTAGTTGTATTCCACCACGTTGCGGTATTCTGTCAGCATACCGCTCTGGATCTTGGAAACCAGGTCCTTTACCACACTGTTTTCCACCGAAGCGCCCACCTTTTCAGCGGTGGGATGCCAGCGCATGGTGCCTTCGTCCGACACCAGATAGGCATAGCTGCTCTCTGCACCGTTCACGGAAACGTTATTCAGGTAAGAAGACATTTCCTCATAGGCATCCAGCGTCAGGCCGTGTTCAAAGTTGCTGACCAGTGTCGCTCCGATGATGTCGGACTGGCTCAGCATGTAGTTCTTAATGGTATCTTTCAGCTCTTTACGGCTGTTGCTCACAGCGATCACGGCAACCGCTGTACCCACAGCGATCATACCGATCAGGGAGATCAAAGTCAGTTTAAACAGGATCCCACTGGTAAAGGCTACTTTCTTACGATTCTTGTTTGTATCCATTTCGTTACGTACCTCCATTTGTGCGTATTACAAAACAAAATACTCACCCACAAAGGCGTATGGTAACGAAGAAACCGGTTTCGGGCAACCTTCCTGGCACAATCCGTTAAAATCCGGTCACAATCTGCACCCGGTCCACCCTCCAACCGATCCCCTCTTCCGATTCCCTCATCCGATTCCCACTTCCGATTCCCGTACCCGGTCATCCGGTACTAAAAAAGATCCGGACAGATCGTCCGGATCTCAAAAAACATATCATACGCGTTCCGCAAGCTTCTCTCCGCGGATCGGCAGGGTAATGACCAGGTAGAAAATATGGTCATCCACAAAGGTGCTGGCGGTTCCGCCGTAGAGCTCCGCCGTATTCTGGATACTGCGGATCCCGTAGCCGTGGTTTATTCGGTCTGCCTTGGAGGTCACGATGCTCTGGCCTGAACGGACCGGTTCCCGGGGCGTATAGTTCTCCATGCGGATGATCGCCATATCTTTTTCCCGGTGGATATCCAGGGTGATCTCCTTTTTCTCCTCATCCGAAATCTGCTCTAAACACTCCATGGCATTATCCAGGGCATTTCCCAGCATGGAATAAATGTGAAACTGCTTCATCCCCCGCAGGCTGTTGCCGTCCACAGAGCAGATCAGCCGGATCCCCGCGTTCTGGCAAAGCAGGGATTTCTGGGTCAGGGTAATGTCTACCGCCCGATTGCCCGTAAAATAGCTGAGGGATAGCTCTGCCATCTCTTCTTCCAGCCGGGTCTTTTCCGCTTCATCCGCTTTGGAATACTGCTGCTTTAAGTCATGATAGCGGATGTTGATCTTCTCCATGTCCTTCTGGGCCTGCTCATACTGCTGCTTGTCCGCCTTTAAGAGGCTGGCCAGAATCAGGTTTTCCCGCTCCAGAGCCTTGGTATTATAGTTGATGATCTCCAGGGTGAGGATCGCCGAACTGAAGAGGATACACAGAGTATTCACCGCCAGATAGCTGCTCAGATAGTTTTCCGCACTCCGATCCAGCCCCCGCTCCACGCTGACGCTAAGGCCGATGGCCGCCAGGATAAAGAGTCCCGACCAGATGACGATCTGTCCGTTGTCAAACTCCAGCTCCTCCTTTTTCCCGTAAGGTCTGGTATAGACAAAAAACACCAGCAGCCATACCGCTGCCGTTACCGTAAACAGGACCCCAAAGACAAACCGGAGATCCATCTCCTTCATTCGCAGCAGGATGGGCATCTCGATCATGTAAGCCAGCTTGCTGGTGGAAAGCTGCACCGCATAGGCACAGGTGGTGCTGAAGATACTGTGGATCACGCTGCACTGAAAGTTAAGCCGGATCAGAACAGCGGTCAGTGCCGTATACAGCAACATCTTGATCTGAAAATACATACCGTATCTGCGGATCAGTTCCGCGCTGATGCCATACAGTACTACACCGATCAGAAGCCGCAGCACGATGCGGTCCTTTCGCAGTTTCCAGGGCATAAACAAAAAAGCAGCCAGGAGAAGCCCGATGGGCACCTGCCTGGATATGAAAAACCGTATGATCGCCATGGTCATGCCCACCCCCTTTTCGCAACAAATCTGGAAAAGGTATCCATAAAGGAATCCTTAAAGGCACGTCCCACCGGCAATACTTCTTCTCCGATATAGACGTTCATCCGGCTGACCGCCGTAATGCTCTTTAGATTGACCAGGAAACTGGAGGAGCATCGCACAAAGCCGTAATGGCCAAAGGTCTTTAGCGCTTCCTGCATAGAGCCTCTGTTTTTGATCACCAAGCGGCTCCCTGCTTTCCCGTCCGACAGATTGTATAAGAGATAGTGCTGGCGCACCTCGATGTAATCGATCTCCGAAGCCGAAACCAGGCGGGAAACCGTTCCGTCCTTTAAGATGATCTTAGGCCCCTCTGCTTCCATGTGGGTCTTTTGAAAATGCCGGACCGCCGACAGCGCCCGGTCTATGTTAAGGCCCAGGGAATAGGCCGTTACCGGCTTTACCATAAAGCCAAGGGCTCCCACACTGTAGCCGTTTAAGGCAAACTGCTGCAGATTCGTGCAGAAAATGATCACCACTTCCAGATCCGTCTTACGGATCCTCTCTGCCAGCTCCATGCCGGACATCCCCGGCATATCAATGTCCAGAAAGAGCAGATCGTAGTGCTTCCTTGTTCCCTCTAAAAAGGAGAGCGCACTGTCATACTCTTCCAGTACGTATTCGAATTGCTTTTCCGATGCCTGCTCCGAGAGCGCCTGACGAAGCCTTTCTCTGGCATCCCGGTCATCATCCACCAATCCAATGCGTATCACATCAAAGACAACTTCTTCCATTTACAGCCATCCTTAACAGGTACACGACGAACAACGAGTTAAAATCCCCCGCAAAACGAAATCCATGTTAACACAGATGGCGTGACAGTTCAATGGTTTTGCACAATAGAATTGGATGAAATTTACCGTGTCTTAAAATCCCTTATTTCCTTTGCCTTTGAAAATGGAATGATCTCGCCTTGTTTTGTTTCGATATATGCTTTTTCTTCATGCATATAATCAACTATTTCCTGAGTCTTAAAATCTTTAAACTTCTTTATTACGGCATCTAAAATCGATTTATCCTGATCGCTCAACACACTGTAGTCCATATTCTTACTAGGATAAACATGAAGCATAGAATCATAGTTCAAGTTTACTTCCTCTTGAACATTCAAGTTTTCAAGATTCATGAGGCTATAATGTCCGATTGGAAGCGCCCCCATTTCATTATGACGATAAACAAGTCCGGTTATCGCAAATCCGCACACTTTATAAGACATGGCATCAGCATACCAAAGCATCTTCATCAGCTTAACCTTAAATAAACTTGGAACCTTTTCTGCTATGTAGGAAATAGCAGCTTCCAGCTTATCTACATTCAACATAACAAAACCATTCGAATCAGAAGGTTCTTCAAAACTTGCATATTCACCTTCAAAAGCTTGTCGTGTCAGGTATTCCTTTCCGTATGAATCTAACTTTTCTACTATTTTGGTCCTGACATCCACCTTCTTCAGGCCGGGAAATTTATCCGCATTTTTCTTCAGAAATTCTAAAGCCTGCAACGGATTATCTTTTATTAAACGTAACATATTATCATATGCTTCATCTTGGATTGCCTTGCTCTCATATCTTGAAATCGTAGCTTCACCCCATCCAAGCAATCTTGCTAAGTCTACCTGAGATAAACCATAGCTCTCTCTTATTGCCACGATCTCATCAGATGTAAGTAATCCATGCTTCATTCGGTATGCATTTCTAGCGTTAAGAAGGTTTTCATTTTCCATAGTGCCCGATTATCTCCTCCTCGTCCACCAGCCGAAATCCTTCGTAGGTAAACTTGGGGGTCGTCATGCAGGACACAAAGGTAAAGCCCTCTTCCTCCAGGTTCTCTGCCCCGAAGATGGCGCCCTTTGGAACAACGACCATCACGCGCTCTCCCTTTTCCGTATGGGTGCCCAGCTTGTACTCATGCTTGACCCCGTCCATATAGACCGTGATCCTCAGCCCGCATCCCTCATGGAAATACCAGACTTCCTCACAGTCGATCTGATGCAGTTGGGAGATTTCACCACTTTGCAGGAGAAAGTAGATGCTGCCCGCCAGGGCTCTGCCATCCTTCTCATCCGGCGACGTATAACACTCCGCAAACCAGCCACCCTCCGGGTGCTGCTCCAGATGGTATGCATTGATCAGTTCCGTTTCTCTGCTCATACTCGGTCCTTTCCGACTCGGTCGCAACCGAGTTAGATTTGGTATATATGTAAAGCGTTCTCCTCTTATAATCCCGTAATCTGCGACAATAGCGGGATCGTCACAATGGAAAGCAGGGTGGTCAGGGCAACGCCCCGGGAAGCCAACGAGTCATTTTCAGAATACTGCCCGGCAAACATAGCCACCATACTGCCAACCGGCATGGAAAGAATGATAAAAAGAACTTTCAGAAGAAGCAGATCCGGGATCACAACCCTAAGGAGCGGGACGGCCGCAAGGGGCAGCAAAAGCTGCTTCACGCCGGCAAACACAAGGAGTCTTGGGTCCAGAAAAAGCTCCCGAAAGGCGATCTTGGAAAGGGAATAACCGATCACCATCATACTGAGCGGCGCCGTCATATTCCCCAGGCTCTTCACACAGCTAAGGAGCACCTCCGGCACCTTGATATGTCCCAGAAAAATGGTCAGGGAGATCACACAGGCGATGGAGCCCATGTTGATGATCTTCTTCAGAAACGATCCGGAAGAAGTCCCCTTATTTTGCAGCGTCGTCACCCCGTAGGTATACAGAAGGATATTGTAAGGGAACAGAAACAGGGATGCGTAGAGCACAGACTCCGGTCCGTAGACGGCCGAAAGAAGCGGCATCCCCATAAAGCCGATATTGGAAAAAGCAAACATCACGCGGTAGATGGGATAGGCTTCCTGCTTTCCCCCAAGGAGCCTCCCTACGGGAAAAGACAGGGCGATCAGCAAAAGAAAGGTCAGGACCGCTACCCCCAGGGTCACAAGGATCTGTGACAGGCCAAAATCCGCCCCCTCCGCTCCGGAAGAGATCACCAGAGCCGGATTGGCGATATTGATCACGATAAAGGACAGGATCCCCACGCCCTCATCGCTGAAAAACCGCTTCTTCCCACAGATGTACCCGATCCCCATGATCAGGAAGAATATCGTCATTTGCTGTAAGATGATCATGCATTCTCCACATCCGATGCAAAGCCTTTTTCGATCTTCTCCATCTCGTTTAACACCCTGCACATCTCCGCATGGGTACCGATGGTCATCCGAATATAGTCTTTGATCTTCTCGTCGTTATAATGTCGCACCAGGATCCCCTGATCCTTTAATTTCTCGCACAGTCTGCCCGCAGGTATTCCCGTCGCCTTAAAGAAGACAAAATTCGTAGTCGTGGGAATGACCTCATAGCCCATCCGACGCAGCTTGTCTTCCACATAGGCCCTCTCCCGGATCACGCTGTCCACGCAGAAGCGGAAATACTCTTCATCTCCCACCGCTGCGCATCCTCCGGCGATGGCCAGAGAGCTTAAATTAAAGGGATTAAACGCAAACTTGATGTTATTCATATCCCGGATGATCGCTTCCGACGAAATGGCAAAGCCGATCCGCGCCCCCGGCATGTTCCGGGATTTGGAAAAGGTATAGACCACCACCAGATTGCTGTATTTCTTTACAAGCGGCAGCACCGATTCGTTGCCGAAATCCACATAGGCTTCGTCAATGATCACCATACGGTCGGAGCGGGAAGCCACCAGGCGCTCGATCTCGGACACCGGAAGAGCCAGTCCCGTGGGATTATTGGGATTGGCAATAATAACATCTCTGTCTGACATTATATACGGTTCGATATCCAGGGTAAAATCCTCATTTAAGGGAATCTGTTCATAATCCAGACGATAGGCTTTGGCATAGATCCGGTAGAAATCATAGGTGATGTCGGGAAAACAGATCTTCATCCCGGGACGGAAAAATGCCATCAGGCAAAAGCTTAAGACTTCATCTGCTCCGTTTCCCACAAATACCTGCTCCGCCCCCACCCCAAAATGTTGCCCAATGGCTTTGCGAAGCTCCATACAGTAGGGATCGGAATAATGATTCATCTTATTGATCTGCGCCTTGTCGATGGCTTCCAGCACCTTGGGAGAGGGAGGAAAGGAACTTTCATTGGCATTTAATTTCAGATACTCCCGATCCGTAGGCTGTTCACCGGGATTATAGGGTTCAATGTCTTCGAATTCATCAATTAAAAAATCGCTCATAACTACCGTCCTTCAAAGGTTTTAAAAATCTATGGTTTTTCCGTAAAAGCATACGTCCAGCATTTTGTCCATGACATCCTCTGTGATGGGCACCGGATTGACCCGTGTTGCCCCCAGCATGGCATGGGCTAAGAGGAGCTGGCGGTTCCCTGCATAGTCTTCCTCCGTGATCCCCGCATCCCGGAAGGTTTTCGGGATGCCAAGGGATTCCTTTAATTTAGTGATCTCTTCGACAATGTCCTCGCACCGTGCGGCATAGGATAATTCCTCCAGTTTTTCCTTTACTGCAGGGTCTCTTCGATTAAAGGAAAGAGCATAGGGCAGGATCACCGCGTTGGTCAGGCCGTGCGCCATATCAAATACCGCACCGAAGGAATGGGCGATCCCGTGCACCATCCCAAGGCCCACATTGGCAAAAGAGATCCCTGCCATGCAGGAATAGTTGTGCACCTTCTCTCGGGCAAGCGGGTCCTGTTTTAAACAGGAATCCGGCAGATATTTCAGGATGCCTGCTACTGCCGCTTTTGCCAGGGCTTCGTCAAAATCATCCAGGTTGTGATTGATATAGGATTCGATGGCATGCGTCAGGGCATCCATCCCCGTTTCCGCAGCGATCTTCTCCGGCATGGTCATGGTGATGTCGCTGTCCAAAATGGCGATGTCCGGCCGCAGGCAATCCGTCATGATGGGCACCTTTAGCTTCTGCTGCACATCCGTGATCACCGTTCCCCTTGTTACTTCCGAGGCCGTTCCCGAGGTAGAGGGGATACAGATCAGTGCCGTTTTTCGCTGAGCAGGGATCTTTCCCGCATCCTTATAAGCCACCACATTGTCCCGGTTCAGAAAGGGAAACTCATAAAACAAAAGCATGGCCTTGGCGGCATCCATCGCACTTCCTCCGCCAACGGCCAATACACAATCCGGGCCAAACTCCCGGAAGATCTTCACTCCTTCTTCCACTTCTTCAAACGATGGGTTCTTGCGGATCCCGGAGATCATCTTCACCTCACTTCCGTTATCCTCCAGCATCTTTCTTGCTCTGTCCATGATCCCGGTGGCGATCATGCTCCTTCCCCCGGTCACCATGACCACCCGCTGATAGGAGAGGGTCTTTAAAAATGCCATCGAGCCCCTTCCGCTGACGATCCTTTTCCCCGAAAGGACCAGCTGTTTCACCCCGTTTTCCATTTTCCCTTACCTCTTCTTTCTACAGAATACTTGCCAGAAATTGCTGCGCCTTAGCGGTTTTGGGCTGGTTAAAGATCTCCTCCGGCGTCCCCTCTTCCAGGATCTGTCCATCTGCCATAAAGACCACCCGATCCGCCACTTCTCTGGCAAAGCCCATCTCATGTGTGACGCATAGCATCGTCATGCCCTGGGAAGCCAGGTCCTTCATAACGCTTAATACTTCCCCCACCAGCTCCGGATCCAGTGCCGAAGTGGGCTCATCAAACAGCATGATCCTGGGCTGCATGGCAAGTGCTCTGGCAATGGCAACTCTCTGCTGCTGCCCGCCGGACAAATGGGAAGGATAATCATCGGCCTTATCCAAAAGGCCTACCTTTTCCAGAAGCTCCAGCGCTCTCTTTTCCGCTTCCCCTTTGGGGATCTTTTGTACATACAAAGGGCCTGCCAGTACGTTTTCCTTAACGGTCATATTGGGAAACAAATGAAACCGTTGAAACACCATCCCCATTTCCAATAAGGCAGCTTTCTTCTCTTCTTTTTTCATCTCTTCCCGGACTTCTCCCCGTTCCACCCGTTGGAAGAGCTTATCCTCCAGAAAGATCTTTCCGCTTGTGATCGTCTCCAGCGTATTGAGAGACCGTAGCAGCGTGGACTTTCCGGCGCCGGAAGGGCCGATGATCACCACCACTTCTCCCGAACGGACGGTGAGGTTCACGTTTTTCAGGACCTGAAGGTCTCCGAAGTTTTTACATAAATCTTCTGTTCGAATGATCGACATCTGCATTCCTCCCACCTTATTCGTATACGGAATATTTCTTTTCCAGCTTGTTAAATACAAACTGGAAAAGTGCCGTAATGACCAGATAGATGATCATAGCCGGGATATATACCAGCGCGGTTGCAGCCGAAGAGGAGATGGCTCTCGTTACCTTGGTAAGATCCGCCAGCCCAATGATGGCTACCAGCGATACATCCTTTAAAACCATGATGAATTCGTTACCCACCGGCGGGATCAGTCTTCGAACCGTCTGCGGGATGATCACGTAGCGCATGGTCTGTGCTCCGGTCATCCCGATGGTTCGGGCAGCCTCGAATTGTCCTTTATCAATGGACTGGATCCCCGCCCGGATATTCTCTGCCAGGTACGCCGCCGTATTCAGCGTATAGGCGATCATAGCGGCCAGAAATGCGCTGCGGATGGTCAGTGCCGGGTGAAACTGAGGCAGACCGAAATAAATAAAATAGATCTGCATCAGAAGAGGAGTGCCCCGGAAAAAGAAAATATATCCGCTGCAGAGTCGGTTTAAAACTGCATGTTTGCTCATTTTTCCCAGCGCAAGAAAAAGGCTCAGGATCAGTCCCACCGCCACCGAAAGGATGGTGATGATGATGGTTGTCTGTGCTCCTTTTAAAAGCTGTGGCATCCAGATAAGTATTCGAGTCATACCGTTCATAAGCTTTTCCTCAATCTTCCTAATTGGCCGGAATCACATCTTCCGTGCCGAAGTATTTTACTGCGATCTCTGCCAGCTTCCCGCTTTCCTTCAGGCTGTCCAGGGCTTTTTCCAGTTTTTCCTTTAAAACCGTGTTGTCCTTCTGCAGACACATGACAATGGGCTCACTTTCGGGGGACTGCCATACGGTCTTATAATCCGATGCCGCATCTCCCAGATAAAAAGCAGCCACCACAGAGTCGGTACAAACCGCATCCGCTCTGCCTGCCTTTAATTCATCGAAGGCATTGATGATCTTCTCGTACTGACGAAGGTCCGTCGCAAGGCCGCCTGCCACATAGTCCTGCAGGATGTAATCGGCCGTCGTTTCCATCTGCACGGCTACGGTCTTCCCGGCCAGGTCCTCAATGGAGGCGATGTCCGATGCATTGGGTACCACCAGTACCGGTGCATTGGCGATATAGGGCTTGGTCAGTGCGTAGTTCTGATCCCGGTCGGCGGTATAGCTGACACAGGAAATGATCACATCGTATTTTTTCGCATCAACGCCTGCAAAGATGCCGTC
>JAILDL010000117.1 GCA_024689465.1 Lachnospiraceae bacterium | reverse complement strand
TAACAACACCCTTGGTACCGCCAGGGGTATTGTTGCTGCAACCAGTGTGGGCCAGCCGCTGTTTTACCGACTGGTAACGCCTTATACCACCCGGATCATCACCTACCACACTTCGGAAGATGCGACGGAACAGCAGCAGAGCGCCAATACCACCACCGGCACGCCTTTTGTGGCTACGGCTCTTTCTTCTTACGATACCATTACCAACGTTTCCAATACCCAGGAAACCAATGAGACCAGTCAGATCACCACCTATTACACCACCACGGATTATAACTACTATACCTACCAGTATTTCCCCTGCTATTATGAGCAGCGCAGCTACTGGAAGGATACGGCCAACGCGGCTTTATACATCTACAGTGATTCTAACAACCCCACTGCCTATACGGGCATCGATCTGGATAAGGTTTACGCCAATGAGGATAACATGAACCAGATGACCGCTGCCCAGAGAAATACCGCTGCTTTTGCGGCTGAGGATCCGAAATTTACCACCCAGAACGCCAATCAGCTGGTACAGGCTTCCGTTCGTTACATTTCCAGCCAGTATGCCACCACATCCACTGTGAATAACGTGGTAACCTATTCCATTCATAATGATTCCAGTTCCGCGAATCCCAAGGGTGCCTTTTCCGATAACGGTAACCTGGTATCCCTGACCATTCCTTCCAGTATCCAGGGTATCGGTAACTATGCATTCTACGGTTGTACCGCACTGCAGACCATTACCTTCTCCGACGCTATCAAGGTCATCGGTTTTTCGGCCTTTGAAAACTGCACCAGCTTAAATACCGTCAATCTGGGTGCAGCTGCCAACATTGATACCATCGGTCAGCGTTGCTTTAAGGATGACCGTATGCTGACAAGCTTTACGGTTCCCATTAAGGTGGCAACCATCTGTGACCAGGCTTTCATGGGCTGCACTGCGTTAAACAACTTTGATTTCAGTCAGACCAATCAGAATGTGGTCCTCGGACAGGAAGTATTCCGCGGCTGTACCGCTTTGCAGAACATGACCCTGCCCCAGTATCTGTCCAATGTGGGCGTTGGTACCTTTAAGGAATGCACCAATCTGATGACCGTAGATTTCCCGTCTACCTTCTCCAACAATTCGGTGCCCATTTCCATTTTCCAGAGCTGTACCGGTCTGCGCCGCATTACCTGCAATAACGCCAGCACCAAGTTTGTAGGCGTACCCGCTGCAACGGCAGGTGGCTATCACTATGACATTCACAGTTTCATCGAGGACTACAGTGCAGACAATGTGGATGATTTCTACTTTGAAGGCTACAGCTCCTCCGGCATCCACGATCTGTGTACGGACAACAGTATTGCCTTTAAGTACCTGGATCAGGACCTGTATGAGAAGGTAATAAAGGATAATAGCGACCACCGCTTTACCTATCAGGTAAATTCCGATAATGTACTGGTCAATGTGACCATTACCAATTCCACCGGCGGTGCGGCCAGCGGAACCTTTGATCTGGATATTCCCGACGGTATCGGACCTTACGGTATTGCTACCATCGGAAGCAGATTCCAGGGGAACACCCAGATCGAGTCCGTGGTCATTCCCCAGACGGTTTCCACCATTGAAAGCGGAGCCTTCAAGGGCTGCTATAACCTGGAAAAGGTTACCTTTGAAACGGATACCGTTGCCATCGGAGAGGATGCTTTTAATACCCAGGAATATACGCCTAACAATGCCAGTGCATCCACGATCACAGCGCCGGATCTGCATCTGCAATTCGTGGGAACGATTTCCTCCTCTGCAACGCCGTTCTTGTATGCCATGGATCCCGGCAGCAACATCAACAACACCAACCAGCCTACGACTTATATTGATTTCTTCTCCGGTTCTCCTTCGTTACTCCATGTAATGTATGATCCGGATACCGATAAGAACAATCTGTATAAGATCCCGGTTTATGCGGATGTGGATAACCCCCCCGATACTGATTCGGATTACTACAAGGCCATAGACCAGGGTTTGACCGATTCCGGTTTAGACAGTACCTACCAGTCTCCGCTGGAAGCTGTCCAAGCCTATGAAGCAGGCGCCAGTCTGCCCGAGAATCTGTATAACATCATTGATTCGGCTTACAACATCGTCATGCCCACCGGTATCGAATCCTTTACACCGGAGCTGTTTTCCGATGCGGCCAGCCACAGCCAGGATGTGACCAAACACGGCAGTGGTTATGCGCCGATTTCGGCCTATACCACCAGTGGCGTAACCGCCAATACCAAGATCAAATCCATTGTCATGAACGACATTGAAGAGATCCCGGAATATGCCTTCTACGGCTGCTCCGTATATGATTCAACGGCGCCCAATAGCTATAAGGGTCTTGAAAGCGTTAAGATGTATGGCTCCGGTAATGCAAACGGAGAGAAGATAGGAGATTATGCCTTTGGCCATTGCAAGGCTCTGACCAGCGCGATTCTTCCTCAGAGTACATCGGAAATGGGCCTCAGACCCTTTGCCTGCGCGGAGAATCTGACAGCGGTTACCTTTACCACAGATCCCACCACCGGAGTTGCAGAGAGTAATAATTCTCTGGGTACCAACTTTGAATGCGAAGCAGGTATCATCTACGGATTAAATGAAGCAGGCGCAAGAGACAGCGTGGTAGAGTGTCTGGAGACCAGATGCGGTACCGGAACCAATTCCATCGGTTCCTCCACCGTCAGCAGTGAAGAACTGGCCGGCATTACCTCTCTGGCACCGGAAGCCTTTATGAACGTTCCCGGTATCGGTAAGGTGGATCTGTCTACTTCCAAGATCCGTGTGGTTCCGGAGTATGCTTTTGCCTGCGATGAAAATCATACTTCCACCATGAACGAAGTGCTGATCCCCATGACAGCCACCACCATTGACGATTATGCGTTCCTGAATTCCTCTGTGAAGCAGCTGACCATTCCGTCAACGGTATCCATTTTTGATAATTCCGCTTTTGCTTCGGATACCAGCACCATCATCCGAAACGTAACGGTTTCCACTTCCGAAGGAAGTCCTGCAGCTGCACTGGTTGAGAATTATTCTTCCTATAACTGGAATCTGGGAGATGCCATCAAGGCAGTTTATACCGTAAGCTTCTATGACTATGACGGAACCACCCTTCTGGATGAACAGAGCGTCATCGAAGGAGAGGATGCAGTTCCTCCTACCACACCGGATCACTCCGCGGAAGGACTGCAGTTCAGCAAATGGGACCGTGATTATACCTCTGTTTCCAGAGATATGATGATCGTAGCAATCTATGAGGAGATCCCGGAGACCACCTGGACGGTAACTTTCTATGATTGGGATCTGACGGTTCTGGCTACCCGTACCGTTCCCAACGGCGGTAATGCGGAAGAGCCCAAGAGCCCTACCCGTACGGATTATACCTTTACCGGATGGACCAAGCCTTTTACCAACGTGACTTCCAACGTGGATACCATGGCGGTTTATACCTACTCCGGTGCAGGTTCCAATACCAGTGGAAACAACAGCAGTAATACCAGCGGAAATAATTCTTCCTCGTCGTCTTCCAATAACGCCACCCTGTATACCCTGACGGTCATCAACGGTAGCGGAAGCGGAAGCTATGCGGCAGGAACCACGGTTGTGGTTGCAGCCAATGCGCCTCTGGCAGGTTATACCTTTACAAGCTGGGCAGCCAGTGCCACCAATGTGGAATTTGCATCCCCTGTCATGAGTGCAACCACCTTTGTGATGCCGGCTTCCAACCTGACGGTAACCGCCCTGTATACCGGTGTGTCCTCCAACAATGTGACACCCAATAACGTTTCGCCCAACAACATCATCATTTATCGAAACGGCGGATCCACCAGCGGCAACAATGCCACCAGAACGTCCAATAAGAACCGTACCTCCGTGCACATCTTAAAGCCCGGTATTTCCAATTCCGACCTGGCCAGCGCAACGGTGACCGGTTCTACCGATAACTTTGTCGTTACCATTTCCGAAGATGCAGATGCAACTCTGCAGGTGGCAAATGCGCTGAAGAAGGAATACGGCAGTCTGGATACCATTAAGTACTTTGCCTTTGACCTGTCCCTGTATGATTCCACCGGAACTACCAAGATCACGGATACCACTGGCCTTGCGGTAACTGTGACCATCCCCATCCCGGATGAACTGGTTCCTTACATGGGCAACAACAAGGTGGCAGGCGTTGTGGCAGGCTCCCTGGATCGTTTGAACCCGCAGTTCTCCACCATTGACGGTGTTCCCTGCGTAACCTTTACGGCAACGCACTTCTCGCCGTACACGGTATATGTGGATACCGCAAACCTTTCCAGCGGCATCTCCGACAGTTCTCCCAAGACCGGAGATCTGCTGCAGCCCAAGTGGTTCCTGGCCCTTGGCCTTGCATTGTTATCCATCGTATTGTTCCTGAAGAAGGATCGAAGAAGTTCCAACATCGCAGTTGCTTAAACAAAACCGGTTTCCTGTTTTTGGTGGAACGAATAATAAATGGAGTGACGGGTACCTTTTCAGATGCGAAAGATATTAAAACGGATCGGAGTTTCTCTGATCATCGCAGCTCTGTTGGTATCTTTGATACCCACAGGTGAAGCGAGTGCCGCGACGGATTATCAGTTCAGCGGTGATACATTGGTTACTTATACAGGCACGGCGCAGGCCGTGTCTGTTCCGTCTACCGTAAAAACCGTGGGAGAGGGTGCCTTTGCGGGAAACTCCACCATTGAATCCGTTACCATGGGCAGTGGTACGAAGAAGATCGCCTATGCCGCCTTTTCCAATATGTCGGCTCTGAAAAGCCTGACCACCGGCAATTCCGTAAAATCCATCGGCCATGCCGCTTTTTCCGGGGATTATAATCTGACCGATGTAACCCTGGGAAGTGCCGTGGAAGAGCTGGGTAGCGGTGCGTTTATCGGCTGCTACAATCTGACCACCCTTTCTCTGGATAAAGCCAATAAGGACTTCGTTGTGGCCAACGGAGCCATCTACAATCGGAAGATGACCACCCTGTATGAGCTTCTTCCCGGTTATCAAAATGGTACCTTTACGGTTCCCGACTCCGTGACCACCATTAAGGAATATGCTTTCTACGGCTGTAACAGTCTGGAAAGTGTTACTCTGGGAGCCAATATCACATCTATTCCGGCTTTTTGCTTTGCAAATTGCCTGTCTTTGCAAACCGTCAGCATTCCCTATTCCTGTACCCGCATTGAAATGAATGCCTTTTTAGGGGATGTGAATCTGACCTATCTGCAGATCCCGCCCTCTGTGTATGTGATTGATGACAGTGCCTTTGACGGGTGTTTTCGTCTTACCATCTCGGCCCAGTCCGGAACCGCCGGGGATGCCGCCGCAAAGCATCTGGAAGACATTACGGAAGCGGATGCCAGTGAGTTCCAGGATACGGCAGACGTGATCAAAACCATTGATAATATTCCCGATGCCTCCGGCAATGATGTGAGCGGAAACGAGGGCACCGGTGTGATTTCCGGAAATGAGGGAGATGACGGCACCGCTCCTACGCCCGCACCGGAAGGGAACGCTGCGGATGGAAGCAATCCGGATCAGAGTGGCGCCGGAGATACATTCACAACCGACACGTCTACAACAGATCCTACCCGGAACCTTCTTGGCAACGGCCGTGTAAACGGATCCCACGTTGTTGTATTTGTTGATAATACCCAGCTTCGTGTGCGGGATGGAGAAGATACGGATTATCTGCCGGCCACAAGCAGCTCGGCCCCTTCTTCTGCCGTGGAGGCACAGGAAGCCGGAAGCGGCTCCACCATGTCCAACCTCTATGAACTGATGAAGGAAGCCAATGAAAAGGGAGACGTTCTGCCCAAGTTTACGGTAGTAGACGGACAGATCGTGGCGGACCAGGCATTCTACAACAGCCGGAATGAAACCGAGCCTTCCATTCCCGAGGGGATCTCTGCCATCGGTTCTTTTGCATATGCCCGCAGTAATTTAACCTCTGCCATCATCCCGGAAGGAGTTACCACTATAGATTATGCAGCTTTTTACCACTGCGATCAGCTCTCCGAGGTACAGATCCCTTCTACGGTCAGCTGGATTGGTCCTTATGCCTTTGATCGTACCAAATATCTGGCGGACTGGATGAAGACGGGAGAAGAGTTCCTGATCGTGGGAGACGGGTATCTGCTGTCCTATGGCGGCGGTTATTCCGGCATCCATATTCCGGAGGGGGTAAAGCACATCGGGCCCTATGCCTTTGCGGGTCATAAGGGGATCACCAATGTGACCTTACCGGAGAGCCTTCTCACCATTGAAGAAGGGGCCTTTTCCAACTGTACCAACCTTTCTTCCCTCAGCGGAGGTTCCAATCTGATCGCCATTAAGGACCGGGCTTTTTATAATTGTCCGATCTCTGTATATACCATTCCTGCAACCACGCAGACCATCGGCCTGGGGGCCTTTGCCAACGATGCAGACCATGAGTCGGAGCGGAATCTGATCTTTGCCGGATCCGTGCTTCCCCGTCTATCCTATGAGGATACGGCCACCCGTTTATCCAATGAGGATTATCGGATCGCCCCCCTGGATGGAGTGGATATGGCCATTGTGACGCCGGACGTAACGGACCTTTCCGGCTCTGTTCTGGCGCCGGGGGCCTTTGGATTTACCGGTCTGATCCCGGATCATACTCAGGAAGTTTCTTCGAATGATGCGGCAGATGCTGACTCGGACACTGCGTCTGCAGAAAATACGGTGAGCGAATCGAATGCCGCAGAGGTTAGCGTTCATAACAATGCCACGGCATATCTTCCCGGAGAAGGAGGCGCCATTTCCCTTCCCGGAAACGGTAATAGCGGTAGCAGCCCTGCAGCAGGACAAGGTTCTCAGACAGGCTGGAATTCCATTATCAATACCCACACGTTCCTGACGGACAACTTTACAGCCTGGAAGCTGGAGGGGGCCGGAAGAGATTTTGTATTAAAGATCGGGGATACAGAGGATGCAGGAGCAAAGCTGGAGCAAGCTTATAAGCGTACCTACGGGGAGATGCTTCCTTCCAACTGCCTGATCGCAGATATTTCTCTGTTTGAGGCTAGCGGCACGGTTCCCGTTACCAAGCTTGGGACGCAGTCCATTGCTATTTCCATGACGGTTCCGGATACCCTGTATGGCGGAAAACTGCATGTGGTGGCACTGGATGCCAACGGACAGCTGGAGGAGATGCCTTATACCAGAAGCAATGATACGGCCACCAAGACCAGCCGCATTACCTTCCGTACCAATCATTTTTCCACCTTCGGTTTTTATTCGGTGGGAGGAACGACTTACGGATCCGCGGTGGTAAGCGGCGGAAAAGCGATCTTTTCCTCTCAGCTGGATGATTCCCCGGATACCGGGGATCTGATCCACCCTAAGTGGTTTCTGGTCCTGGGCTTGATCTTTGCAGGGATTGCCTGCCTGCTTGCGGGAAGCATGAAGCGTTATCGGAAGCAGTAGATGCCATTTCCATATTGTTGTTTTTGGCAAAATAGGGCAGCTTGCTGCGGAAAAATGCATTCACAAGCATCATGGTTCATAGTATAAAAGAAGTAACATCATTTGATTCAAGAAAAAGGGGATAGTATGCAAAAGGAATTACAAAACGGGGCGATCTGGCTGGATACCAACGGGAATGTGATCCATGCCCACGGAGGGTATATCCTGGAATGGAAGGACTTTTATTATTGGTACGGGGAAAACCGACTGGGTGATAATTATATCAGCTGCTACCGGTCCCATGATCTGATCAACTGGGAGTTTCGCAACAATGTGCTGACCACACGCTCAGCAACCAAGATCCACCGGGTGCGTACGGATCTGAAGCTCTCCAATGAGGACGGCTCCAAGGTCAACATCGAACGGCCCAAGGTGCTTTATAACGAAAAGACGGGCAAGTTCGTCATGTGGATGCACATGGAAAACGGCAAGGATTACAGCGCGGCAGCCTGTGCCATTGCCATCTGCGATACCCCGGACGGTAATTTTACCTATCTGGGAAGCTTCCGTCCCTACGGTTATATGTCCAGAGACTGCACGTTGTTTAAAGATGTGGATAATACTGCCTACTTTGTTTCTGCGGCCAGGGATAATGCAGATCTGCATATTTACCGCTTAAGCGAAGATTATCTGAATGTGGATGCCCTGGTAAATCGCCTCTGGCAGGGAGAGTACCGGGAAGCACCTGCGATCATGCGAAAGGGCGGTACCTATTACATGTTTTCTTCCTATTGCACCGGATGGGATCCCAACCAGTGTAAGTTTGCGGTTTCCGACAGTATGGAGGGGCGCTGGAGCATTCTGCATAAGATCGGAGACAGCACCACCTACCAGACCCAGCCTGCCTTTATCTTTAAGAAAAGCGGGCAGTATTATTACTTTGCGGATCGCTGGAACGGAAAGGATTATCATGATTCCCGTTATGTGGTCCTGCCCATTCATTTTAAGAGCAGCGGAAGACCTTACATGGATTACGAAGAGTATTTTCGTCCCTGATCTTTTTTGAAACGATTGTTATTTCGATCCATAGGTTGTACGGTTTCTTTTTGAAGGATCTAGTATAATGAGCAGTCTGTACCGGAACGGTGCAGGCTGCTTTTTCTTTGCATATTTATGAATGTTTTGTTGTATACAACATGAAAAATTCTGTGAAAACCTGTAATCTTGACAGGTTTATACAGATTGTATACAATAATACGCAACGAGTGGTCAAACTCGTCAGTGTCCCATGAGGAGGTATGTTGCAATGCCTGTCGATAACAGCGAACTGTTTACCAATCGTCCGGTGTCCATGAACCCCAATAACAATCTGTTGCAGATTGAAGAGCACATGTACATCCTGGACGATGTGAAAAAGCCCAATGTCTTCCGGAATATGTTCCCTTATTCCGAGATTCCCAAGATCCCTTTCAATGACCGGATCGTTCCCCATGATATGCCCAAGGAAATATGGATCACGGATACCACCTTCCGTGACGGTCAGCAGAGCCGTGAGCCTTATACCACGGAACAGATCGTAACGATTTACGATTATCTGCATCGTTTGGGTGGTCCCAAGGGTCTGATCCGCGCCAGCGAATTTTTCCTTTACAGCAAAAAGGACCGGGATGCGGTTTATAAATGTATGGAGAGAGGATATGAATTTCCTCAGGTAACCAGCTGGATCCGTGCCAGCAAGGAAGATTTCAAGCTGGTAAAGGAGATCGGCATGAAGGAAACCGGTATTCTGGTTTCCTGTTCCGATTATCATATCTTCATGAAACTGAAGATGACCCGTAAACAGGCGATGGAACACTACATCAGTGTGATCCGGGACTGCCTGGAAGAGGGGATCTCTCCCAGATGTCATCTGGAAGATATCACCCGTGCGGATATTTACGGATATGTGGTTCCTTTTTGTCTGGAACTGATGAAACTGATGGAGGAATATAAAATTCCCATTAAGGTACGTGCTTGTGACACCATGGGATATGGTGTCAATTTCCCCGGTGCGGTTATTCCCAGAAGCGTACAGGGTATCATTTATGCCATCAACAAGCATGCAGGCGTGCCCCATGACCTGATCGAGTGGCACGGACACAATGATTTCTATAAAGCGGTATCCAATTCCACCACGGCATGGCTTTACGGCTGCAGCGGCATCAACTGTTCTCTCTTCGGTATCGGAGAGCGTACCGGTAATACCCCGCTGGAAGCCATGGTCTTTGAGTATGCCCAGTTAAAGGGTACGCTGGATGGCATGGATACCCGTGTGATCACGGAACTGGCGGAGTACTACGAGAAGGAGATCGGGTACCAGATCCCGCCCCGTACGCCTTTTGTGGGAAAGAACTTTAATGTTACCAGAGCCGGTATCCATGCGGACGGACTGTTAAAGAACGAGGAGATCTACAACATCTTCGATACGGAGAAATTCCTGAACCGTCCTGTACGCTGTGCAATCTCCAATACCTCCGGTCTTGCAGGGATCGCTCACTGGATCAACACCTATTACAAACTGCCCCAGGATAAGCTAATGGACAAGAATGCACCCCTGATCCACCGGTTAAAGGAATGGGTGGATGCAGAGTATGCCGGTGGCCGTGTAACGGTTCTGACGGATACAGAGCTTGAGAGGGAGATCGCAAAAGCCTGCGAGGAGCTTAAGATTCCCATGCCGGGAGAGGCTTGAAAGGACAAAAATGGAAAACTATGATGTGAAAAGCGAAGTGACGGATAAATTTTCCCTTCGCGGCCGCGTATTTAACAAGATCCGTGAGGATATCTTAAGCGGCAAATACAAAGAACATGAAGAACTGAAGGAAGTGGCCATCGGCGAAGAACTGGGGGTATCCAGAACCCCGGTGCGGGAAGCCTTCCGTCAGCTGGAACTGGAAGGTCTGATCAAGATCATTCCCAATAAAGGCGCTTACGTCACCGGTATCACCACCAAAGACGTACAGGATATCTATATGATCCGTTCCCTTCTGGAAGGGTTGTGTGCCCGCTGGGCCTGCGACCATATCACCCCGGAACAGATGGATGAAATGGAAGAAAACGTATATCTGGCAGAGTTTCATGCATCTAAGGGTCATCTGGATCAGATGGCGGAGCTGGATAATCGGTTCCACGATATCCTGTATGAAGCCTGTGATTCCAAGATGCTGGAGCATCTGCTGAAGGATTTCCATGCCTATGTGCTCAGAGTCCGCAAGAAGACTCTGGCCAGTGAACAGCGCAGCAATGCTTCCAACAACGAGCATCGTAAGATCATGGAAGCCATTAAGGAAAAAGACAAGGACCGTGCGGAAAAAGTGGCCCATCAGCATATGATCAATGCCTATGAGAATATGATGAAGAACGGTCTGTGTGAAACTTATGACGCACCGGATCCGGGTTCGGAGCAATAAAGGAGAAATGTATGAGTCTGATTGAAATGAAAACGCCCCTGGTCGAGATGGACGGGGACGAAATGACCCGCATCTTATGGCAGATGATCAAGGAGGAGCTGATCCTTCCGTTTGTTGACCTGAAGTCGGAATATTATGACCTGGGCGTAAAGCACAGAGATGATACAAACGATCAGGTAACGGTGGATTCTGCCAACGCCACCCTGCGGTACGGCGTTGCCGTAAAATGCGCCACCATTACCCCTAACGCACAGCGTGTGGAAGAGTATAACCTGAAGGAAATGTGGAAGAGCCCCAATGGGACCATCCGTGCCATTTTGGACGGAACGGTCTTCCGTGCACCCATTCTGGTAAAGGGTATCACCCCCAATGTAAAAAGCTGGACAAAGCCCATCACCCTGGCACGTCATGCCTATGGCGATGTTTATAAAAACGCGGAAATGCTGATCCCCGGTCCCGGTAAGGCGGAACTGGTCTTTACCGATGAAAACGGCAAGGAAACCAGAAAGACCATTATGGACTTTAAGGGGCCCGGTGTGCTGCAGGGTATGCACAACCTGGACAGCTCCATCGAAAGCTTTGCAAAATGCTGCTTTACCTATGCCCTGGATACCAAACAGGATCTGTGGTTCGGTACCAAGGATACCATTTCCAAGATCTATGACCGAAGATTTAAGGATATCTTTGATGACCTGTATGAATCGACCTACAAGGAAGCCTTTGAAAAGGCCGGCCTTACCTATTTCTATACCCTGATCGATGACGCGGTTGCCCGTGTCATGAAGTCCAAGGGCGGTTTTATCTGGGCCTGCAAGAACTACGACGGAGATGTAATGAGTGATATGGTATCCTCCGCCTTTGGTTCTCTGGCCATGATGACTTCCGTGCTGGTTTCTCCCAAGGGCGTTTATGAGTACGAAGCAGCTCACGGTACCGTGCAGCGTCATTACTACAAGTATCTGAAGGGAGAGGAGACCAGCACCAATCCGGTAGCCACCATCTTTGCATGGAGCGGCGCCTTCCGTAAGCGTGGAGAACTGGACAACCTTCCTGAGCTGATGCATTATGCGGACGTACTGGAGAAAGCCACCATTTCCGTTATCGAAAGCGGTGTGATGACCGGCGACCTTGCCCTCATCGCAGAGCGGCAGGATGTGCAGAAGGTTAACTCCAAGGAGCTTTTGCAGACCATCCGCAGGGAAATGGAAAAAGAGCTGAATGATTAATCATTCAGCTCCAGTGATAAGGTTTCCCATATTTCATACAGTTGCGTAAGACGATCTGCAATCTCTGTTTTTTCCTTGTACAGATCATTTAATTTAAGAGAACTGGTACTTACTTCGGGGCGAAGCATTTCTTCATCGATGGCTTTGTCCCGATCTTCTAATTCTGCAATTTCTTCTTCGGCTTTCTTTAAGTCGTTTTCCAGCTTTCGCTTTCTGGCGGCCGCCTGTTTCTGACTGGCCCAATCCTGTTTGTTTTCCTCTTTTTTGACAGTATCCCTTGTTTCCTGCACGTTTACATGGAAAGGAGACGCGGCAGGATCTCTTGCTGCAATGAGGCCATTATCGATGGCCCGTTGCTTCATTTCCGTATAATAGTCGTAGTTTCCGATATAGTTGGTGACGGTATGATGCTCCAGCTCCAGGATCCGGGTGGCCGTACGATTGATAAAGTAACGGTCATGGGATACGTAGAAAATGGTGCCTTCGTACTGATTGATAGCACTTTCCAGGATCTCCCGGGAGTTGATGTCCAAATGGTTGGTGGGCTCATCCATGATCAGGAAGTTACAATCGGAGAGCATGAGCTTGGCCAGAAGAACGCGGCCTTTTTCTCCACCGCTGAGGTCCCCGATCAACTTGTAAACATCATCGTCCGTAAAGAGGAAAGCAGCCATGGTGGTACGGATCTGGGTGATGGTCAGATAGGGGAAATCATCGGAGATCTCCTGATAGATGGTCTTTTCATTATGCAGCTCGTGGTGCTCCTGGTCGTAGTAGCCGATGGCAACGTTGGTTCCCAGGGTGATTTCACCGGCATCTGCTGTTTCCAGTCCGTTGATGATCTTTAAAAGGGTGGACTTACCGGTTCCGTTATCCCCGATGAGCGCCACATGCTCCCCACGTTTTACCTCGAAGGATAAATGGTCAAAGAGGGGATTGTTCGGGAAGGACTTGGACAGCTCTGTAACGGTCATGACATCGTTTCCGCTGCGCATATTGGGGGTCAGGGTCAGGTGCATCTTGGCCCGGGCTTCGGTAGGCTTTTCCAGTACCTGCACCTTTTCCAGCATCTTTTCCCGGCTTTCTGCCCGTTTAATGGATTTTTCCCGGTTATAGCTTTTTAATTTCTCAATGACCTGTTCCTGATGGTGGATCATCTGCTGCTGGTTTAAGTAGGCGTTCATGGCCGCTGCCCGCAGCTGCTCCTTTTTGTAGGAATAGTCATCGTAATTGCCGATAAAGGTGGTAACATCGCCCTGATCGATCTCAATGATCTTGGTGGCTACCTTGTTGATAAAGTAACGGTCATGGGAGATCACGATGACCGCACCCTTGTAGTTGATCAGATAGTTTTCCAGCCAGGCGATGGAGTTCATATCCAGATGGTTGGTGGGCTCATCCAGAAGGATGATGTCCGGATTCTGTAACAGGAGCTTACCCAGAGCGACCCGGGTTTTTTGACCGCCGGATAAGGTGGATACTTCCTTGGAAAATTCTTCCTCCGCAAAGCCCAGCCCCTTTAACACGCCTTTGCACTCACTTTGATAGGAATATCCGCCCAGCAGGTCAAAGGTATGAGAGAGGGTGGAATATTTATTCATGATCGCAGAAAGAGCTTCCCCGTCGGAGTGCTTCATGTCTGCTTCCAGGGTGCGCAGCTGCGTTTCCATGTCGATGAGATCCTGCTTGATGGAGATCAGCTCTTCGTAAATGGACAGACCGGAAGAAACCACCGGATTCTGTTCCAGATAGCCCAGTGTCTTATCCTTGGAAATGGAAACCACACCATCGTCTGCAGGGAGCTTACCGGTAATGATGTTAAACAGGGTGGTTTTTCCGGCTCCGTTTATGCCGACGATGGCTGCTTTTTCGTTTTCTTCAATGTGAAAGGACGCTTTGTCCAGAATGATGTTCTCTTCAAATGCTTTTGTAATGTTCTGACAGGCTAGTATCACGATCCAAAACCTCTTTCATCAAACCCTCAAGTCGAGCTTAAGTGTGCCTTATTTTCTGCAAATTGTCAAGGAATCCGCCGATTGACACGTTCTTAACAAGTGCTATACTTATATGGGAATCAAAACAGAGGGGTGACATAAAGGATAAAGGAGCGACACCATGGAAGAGAGAGTCATCTCACAGGCGGTCATCAGCAGACTGCCCCGTTATTTTCGATATTTAGGTGAATTAAAGGACCAGGGTGTGGAGAGGATCTCTTCCCAGGATCTTTCCAAACTCATGAAGGTTACAGCATCTCAGATCCGTCAGGATTTTAATAATTTCGGTGGGTTCGGCCAGCAGGGTTACGGCTATAATGTGGAATATCTCTATGCGGAGATCGCAAAGATCCTGGGGCTTAATCAGAGTCACCATCTGGTGCTGATCGGCTGCGGCAATCTGGGCCAGGCACTGGTCAATTATCTGAACTTTGAGCGCAGAGGCTTTGTTTTCTGCGGTCTGTTCGATCAGAATCCGGATCTGTGGGGAATGAAGATCCGTGATCTGGAAGTAAAGCCCATGGAACAACTGGAAGAGTTTGTGCGTGGAAACAATATTGATATCGCGGTTTTGACCATTCCCAAGGACAGCGCGGTGAAAGTTGCGGAAGTACTGGTAAGTGCCGGGATCAAGGCAATCTGGAATTTTGCTCATGTGGATCTGAATGTGCCTGCCTCTATTCCGGTTGAAAATGTGCACCTGACCGACAGCGTCCTTAAATTATCCTATAAACTCAAGAGTATGAACGATAAGGACGCATAGATTCATGTCGGAGAAGGCAGATTCCTTTGAAAAAGCGCTGGAGGGAAAAAACATTCCCGTTCTGACTCTGGACCATAAATGGCATCAGCTCTTTACCCAGGCCGGTATGACCGAGGAGATCGAAGAGCTGGCGAATCACCTGAATGAACTGGTGCAGGAGCAGGGCCGCTTAAACAACGAAGAGAAAAAAGTCAAAAAGATCAAGAATAAGCTGATGGATGAGATCGTACAGCTGGCAGACGAAGGCTCAGAAGATGAGCTAAAGGAACATAAGCGTCTGATCGAGGAATGCAATGAGAAGCTGGATGCCAATGCGGACCGGCTCATCGAACTGCCCCGGGAGATCGCGCAGGCCAATCGGAAGCTGATGCTTTCTTCCATGGAAGTCTGCTATGAACGGATGAAGGATAATTCGGAAAAGATCGATCAGATCGAAGCATGGCTGACCGATATCCGGATCCAGCTGAAAAAGAACGTGATCCGAAAGCAGAGAGCCGAAAAGGATAATGCAGCGCTGTATTCCTACATGCATGATGTTTTCGGTGCAGCCGTGATCGAACTGTTTGACATGAAATATGATCCGGAGGAGGATAAGAAATCGTAATGATCCGATATTTACCGACTTCTGATGAAATGTACGGGGCGGAGATCGCCACGATGGATTCCTTAAAGATTCCGCAGTCTGTTCTAATGGAACGGGCTGCGTTCTTTGCTTATGAGACACTGGAAGAAGCCTATCCGTCTCTTTCCAAGGATACGACTATCCTGCTGCTTTGCGGAAATGGGAACAACGGCGGAGACGCTCTGGCACTTGCCCGTATTTTACTGACGGAAGGCTACCGGGTAACCTGTTTTCTCCCGCCTTCTTCCAAGCGATCCGATGCTAATATCGCCCAGGAAACCTCTCTTTTGGCCTACAGGGATAAAGCAGGCTTTGAACATTGTACTGTTCTGCGGGAGATGCCGGAACACTTTGCCTACGATGTGATCATTGACGGCATTTTTGGGATCGGCTTATCCCGGCCCATTGAAGGCCTGTGGGCAGAGGTGCTGGGCAGGATAAAGGGTTCCAAAGCCTTTAAGCTGTCCCTGGATATTCCCAGCGGTCTAATAGCGGATACAGGAATTGTAACGGGTCCCTGCTTTCAAGCGGATGCGACCTGTTGCTTTGGCGCTGTGAAACTGGGAGAGATGATCGCACAGGGGCCGGAAGTCTGTGGGGACCTGTACGAAGACTCCATCGGGATCGTTTTAAACAAAGCTTTTTCCACAGAGCCGGTACATGTTTCCTTCGACGACCGGTTTGCCGGGATCCAGACCTTCTTACCCAGAGATCCTAAGGGAAATAAGGGAACCTTCGGAAAAGTCCTTCTGTATGCCGGAGATCCCAATACCGCAGGAGCGTGTATTCTGGCTGCAAGAGCCTGCTTTGGAGCAGGATGCGGCATGGTACAGATTTTGACCCATCCGGTCAACAAAGAACTGATCCTCCATGAACTGCCGGAGGCTATGGTCAATACCCAGGTAGTTTTGGATATTCTGGAAGGGAAAGAAACAGGAGAAGCCCTGCAAAAACTTTTAGATTGGGCAGATGTTCTGGCCATGGGACCGGGGATCGGACAAACCGATGATGCGCACAGGATCCTGCATACCATTCTTTCGGCGGATGTGCAGATCCCGCTGATCCTGGATGCGGACGCTTTGAATCTTTTGTCCACAGATCCGCTGCTGTATGCTATACTTCCAGAGCATGTTGTTTTAACACCCCATGTGGGAGAGGCATCCCGTTTGTTTGGTGAAAAAGTTCCTTCCCTGGATCTGGAGGGTATCTTTAACCGGGAAGATGTGATGCGCTCTTACCTGGATGACGAGAAGCTGGACGGTCTGGACATTACCTTTGTTTTAAAGGATCATACCACGCTGGTCATGTCTTCCGCATCCCGTTCTATTTATGTTAACCTTAGCGGTGATAACGGCATGGCCGTTGCCGGAAGCGGTGATGTGCTCACCGGACTTTTGGCCGGCATCCTGGCACAGGGCAGAAACAGCGGTAAGTCCATCCGGGAACTGGTGGATTATTCGGTATATCTCCACGGCCTTTGCGGAGAATATGCTTCGGAAATGAAAAATTCCTACGGGATGACGGCTTCGGATCTGATCCCTGCTTTATGGGATCTTCTGGCCTGATCCATATTATGTTAAAGCTGGTGAATAAACATTGAATACGATCAACATGGAAACGGTAGCAAGAGGCTACGCCCGCATCGATCTGGATGCGGTTACTTTTAATTTAAACAGCATCCATGAAAAAGTGGGGACAGGGACCCGCATTATGGCGGTGATCAAGACCAATGCCTATGGACATGGGGCAGTAGAGATTGCCCGACACACCCAGGATCTGGACTATCTGTACGGATATTGTGTTGCCACTTCCGAAGAAGCTTTTGAACTCAGGGATCATGGGATCACCAAGGAGATCCTGATCCTGGGCTATCCGTTTCCTTACAGCTACGAACGACTGGTTCGGGAGGATATTTCGCCGGTGGTTTTTCGGGAAGATGAAGCAAGGCTTCTTTCCGAAGAAGCCCTACGGCAGCATAAAACCTTAAAGGTCTATATCAAGGTGGATACGGGTATGAGCCGGATCGGCATCCGTCCCGACGAAAGCGGGATCCGTTTTATCAGGTATCTGCAGAGCCTTCCGGGGCTGTTTGCGGAAGGGATCCTGACCCATTTTGCCAACGCGGACGAAGAGGACCTGACCAAGGCCTATCATCAGTTGGAGGTCTATAAGGCCTTCCTGCAAAAGGTCACAGAGCAGTGTAAACCCATTCCCATCAAGGAATGCTCCAATTCCGCTGCGATCATCAATATGCCGGAAGCCAAGATGGATATGGTACGGGCCGGGATCATTCTTTACGGCATGCAGCCCTCTGCGGAAGTTCCCACAGACCGCCTGCCTTTAAAAGAGGTGCTTTCTCTGCACAGCCATATTTCCTTTATCAAGGAAGTAGAGGCAGAAACCCCTGTAAGCTACGGCGGCACCTATATTACCAAAACAAAAGAGAAGCTGGCCACGATCCCTCTTGGATACGGAGACGGTTATCCCAGAAGCCTTTCCAACAAGGGAAAGGTCCTGATCCGCGGCGTTTACGCCCCTATCCGGGGAAGGATCTGCATGGATCAGTTCATGGTGGACGTTACCCATATTCCGGATGTACAGGAAGGCGATGAAGTGATCCTCATCGGAGAAGGGTTATCCGCTATGGAGGTAGGAGAGTTGAGCGGCCGCTTCAACTATGAGCTGACCTGCCTTCTCACAGACCGTGTTCCCCGCGTCTTCGTAAAGGAGGGGAAACCCTGCGGGATTGACGTAAAATAGGGGAAATGTTATATTTTAAATTGATGTTTTGTTGAGATTTTTACATTGGATAGAGGTGAAACTATATGGAAGATGGCGCCTCGTACGCCACGTGGGGAACACTGTATCTGCTGGTGCTCCTGCTCAGCTTTTTGAGTTATTCGTTCCGTTATGCCCAAAAGGGACTGAGCGAAAATGTACAGGTGGATCCCGATGGGGATACGCCTCCTGTACGACAGGGAATCAAAGAACAATTCTTAAGAGGCAGTATCTGGCTCTATGAAGAAGGAGCTGCTTCCTTAGGTGTCTTACTGGTGATCCTTCAGGTGATGCTGATCCTGAAGGTTTTTCCGCTGGAAAGCCCTGAGAATTTCGGACGCCTCATGGCAGGCATTACACTGCATATCATTGCCGGGATCAAGATCCCGTCCTTTCTGGGCGATCGACATAAGAAAGGCTTTGCCGATCATACGTGGAAGCCGGTGTTTGCCCTGGTCCTTATTACATCTCCCGTGATCGCCGTTTTGCATTTCGGCACCTGGGGAATATTGCGGCTCTTCGGAGTAAAGGATTTCAGCGGCCTGGATGATGTGACGGAAGAAGACATCATTTCTCTGGTCAAAGAAGGCCATGAACAGGGTGTCATCGAGGAAAGCGAAGCGATGATGATCAACAATATCTTTGAGTTCGGTGACAAGGAAGCCAAGGATATCATGACCCATCGGAACAAGATCGTGGCTCTGGATGCACAGATGACATTAAGTGATGCTGTAACGGAGATGCTCAACGGGTCCAATTCCCGTTATCCTGTTTACGAAGACAGCATCGATCATATCGTAGGGATCCTTCACATGAAGGATGCCATGCGTATGAACCGGATCTCCACCAATCGAAGCCTTACGCTGAAGGAGATCCCGGGACTCTTAAGGCGCGCTGTATTTATTGCAGAGACCCGTAAGCTGGATTCTCTTTTTACCATGATGCAGGCGACCAAGGGTCAGATGGTTGTGGTTATTGACGAATACGGACAGACTTCCGGCATTGTGGCCATGGAGGATATTCTGGAAGAGATCGTTGGTAATATTATGGATGAATATGATGAAGAGGCTTCCATTGAACGCTCCGGCAGGGATCAGTATGTGATCGACGGTATGACCAAGCTGGAGGAACTGGAAGAGCGTTTTCACATAGACTTCCGGGAAGAAGAGTATGATACTCTTAATGGATATATGATTGCCCGCATGGACCGTATACCCAAGGAAGGGGATACCTTTTCGGTGCAGGTGGGAGACTATCTGTTTTCCATCGAATCTGTGTCGGATAAACACATCGACAAGGTCCTCGTCAAAAAATGCGAAGACAAAAAACAAGAAGAAACAATTGAAGGAGAGAACTGATCAATGTCTGGACATTCTAAATTTGCAAATATCAAGCATAAGAAGGAAAAAAACGATGCCGCGAAGGGTAAGATCTTTACCATCATCGGCCGTGAGATCGCTGTTGCCGTAAAGGAAGGCGGTCCCGATCCTGCCAATAACTTTAAGTTAGCACAGGTGATCGCCAAGGCAAAGAGCAACAATATGCCCAACGATACCATAGACCGTGGTATCAAGAAAGCAGCCGGCGAAGGCTCCAATGTAAATTACGAATACATCACCTATGAAGGATACGGCCCCGGCGGTATTGCCATCATCGTTAATACCCTGACCGACAATAAGAACCGTACCGCTGCCAATGTGCGCAGTGCTTTTACCAAGGGTAACGGCAATATCGGTACTCCCGGTTGTGTATCCTTTATGTTTGACAACAAGGGTCAGATCATCATCGATAAGGAAGAATGCGAAATGGGTTCCGATGATCTGATGATGCTGGCTTTAGATGCCGGTGCGGAAGATTTTGCAGAAGAAGAGGACAGCTATGAAGTGCTGACTTCCCCCGATGATTTTGAGACGGTTCGGGAAGCTCTGGAAAAGGAGGGCATTCCCATGCTTTCTGCTGAAGTAGCCATGATCCCTCAGAACTACGTGGATTGCACCGATGAAGAAGCAGTAAAGGGCATTCAGCGTATCCTGGACATTCTGGATGAAGATGATGACGTCCAGAGTGTTTACCATAACTGGAACGAATAAACTTCGGGAATACAGGGTTTGTCATGAGTATGCAGGATACCGCACAGGGTGTTTGGGAAGATTATGACAATTTTATAGCGCGTTTCCACAGAGACAGTTATGCGGATGGATTTACGGAGTTTTATACCCGGAACGCTGCATTTTATCAGGCAGTTTCCGAGGATAAGGATGTGAGCAGTCTTGCTGATGCTGTGGCACAGGCGTTTTCTTCGCTTCTGGAAGAAGAAAGGAGCCGCAGTAAACGCTCCAATCTGCAGATGAACGGCAACCTTTTCATGGTGATCTATGTGCTGCCGGGGCTTTATGAAAAGCTTCCCGGGGAAAAGGCCGGTGAGGTTGTAAAAGTGTTTACGGATGCCTGGGAAAAGGCTTTTCCCGGCAACAAACTGGAAGGCACCTCCAAAGATTCCATTCAGGAAGGCTTCCGGAAGAAGCTTTGCTATATCACCACTGCGGTTTGCGAAAATCGGAATATGGGGACTTCCTGTGAAGAATTACAGCTCATCCGATCCTTTCGGGATGAGTACATGGCATCCTTTCCGGAGGGCAGGGCGCTCATAGAGGAATATTACGATATCGCGCCGACCATTGTGAAACGGATCGGAAAGGCGCCAAATCCCGACAGCATCTATGGGATGATCTGGCAGGAATATATCAGACCCTGTGTGGATAAGATCAAAGAAGGGGACTTATCCGGCTGCATGGATCTGTATTGCAGAATGGTGGAAAATCTAAGGGAATTATTTATTTATCATTATAAACGTGGGTGAATGGGTAATGGACAGACTTGCAATTGTAGTACCTTGCTATAACGAAGAAGCAGTAATGGAGATCACATCTCCCGCACTGCAGAAAGTACTGACGGATCTTATTGAAAAAGGGAAGATCGCACCGGACAGCTTTGTGCTGTTTGTGGATGACGGCAGCAAGGACAGGACCTGGGAGCTGATCGAACAGGAATTTAAAAAGTCTCCTCTGGTGAAGGGATTAAAGCTTGCCGGAAATGTGGGTCATCAGTTCGCCCTTACAGCAGGTCTGATCACGGCAAAGGATGTCAGTGATGTGACCATTTCCATTGATGCCGACTTGCAGGATGATGTGCGGGTCATTGAAGAGATGATCGACAAATTCCATGCTGGAAACGACATCGTCTATGGTGTTCGCAATGCCCGCAAGACCGACTCTTTCTTTAAGAGAACAACGGCCCAGGGCTTCTATAAGCTTATGGCTGCCATGGGCGTAAAGACCGTCTATAACCATGCGGATTTTCGCCTGATGAGCAAGCGTGCGCTGGAACAGTTCTCCAAGTACACGGAGACCAATCTGTTCCTGCGTGGCATGATGCCTCTCATCGGATACAAGACCGATTCGGTTTATTACGATCGTAAGGAACGTGTAGCCGGGGAGAGTAAATATCCTCTGAAGAAGATGATCGCCCTGGCTTTTGAGGGGATCTCTTCCTTCTCCACAAAGCCCATCAGCATGATCATGACGGTGGGCATCCTCATCTTATTCCTTTGTGTGATCGCAGCAATCTATGCGCTGGTTTCCTATATCACCGGCTCGGTTGTTCAGGGATGGACTTCCCTGATCCTCAGTATCTGGTTTCTGGGTGGTCTGCAGCTGCTGGCCATTGGTCTTGTCGGGGAATACATCGGTAAGATCTATATGGAGGTTAAGCATAGACCTCGCTATAACATCGAGACATTCTTAAATCAAAGGGATGAGAATCATGAAGATCACTAAGATCCTTTCTTTCTTAAGTTGGTTTTTACTGGCAGCAATGGCAGGTATCCCGCTGGCGTCGGGATGTCTGTCCGTGATCATGGACTTTAATATAACCGATGCCTTCTTGACGGTGGGGATCACCTGCGGCGTCTTTCTCGCAGTTGCCCTCATTCTTATAGGTATCCGGGCTTTATTTCGATTTCTGGCATCCAAATGGAAGATTCGGGAGCATTACCAGAAATTATGGGAAGTGGTCTTGATCTGTCTGTTGTCCGGAGCTTTCTTTATCCTGCAGTATGTCATCTTTTCCGGATTGGGCTTTACAGCCACGGATGCATCCGGCTATCATACTGCTTTTGTAGGCGAAACGTTCAGTTTACCGGTTGGAATCTACAAACTGGAGACGGTTTATATCGGCCTGCTTCACGGCCTGCTCATGGTGCTTGGTAATTCCGTAAGCTGGGCACTTTTGATGCAGGTGATCTTATTGTATTTTGCCGGATTGTTTGCCTTTCTGGGAACCCGTAAGCTGTACGGGAGACTGGCCGGGCTGACAAGCGGACTTCTTGTCTGGTTTCTTCCGGAATCCTATATGTATTCCCGCATGTTAAATGGGGGAATTCTTTTTCTGTTTGCCTTCTTTTTCTCCTTTGATCTGATGGCGGATATGCTCCGTTCCGAAGGGAAATGGCAGATCGGCAAGGCACTTCTGGCCGGATTTTTCACCGGTCTGTTATGTCTGCTTCATTTCTGGGGCGTGCTGATGCTCCCTCTGTGTCTGTTCCTGCTTGTGTGCAGGGATTCCTATACCGCAGAGGTTCATAAAGTGCGCACCTTCCTGCTGTATGCTGTTACCTGTGTGATCACCTTCTCTGTAGCAGTCTTTATGGAGTGTGCCTGGAATGTGAACCATGCGCTGTCGCAGTTTACAGCCTACTTTACGGAAGCCTTTTATATTGTAAATCGCAGCGGTTTTTCCTTCCTGCTGGAGAACATTCGTCTGGACTTTATCACCAACGGGATCCTGGCGGTTCTGATCTTTGCCCATTTGATCAGTATTCCCACAAAGGATCGAAAACTGGGGATCTCTCTTGCACTGACCACCTGTCTGTTTATGGCAGCCACCTGGTTTACCAAAGCAGAAGATGCTTTGGAGATCATCCGGTACTGTCTCTTTGTCCTCTTGGGCGCTACCGGTCTTTCGGTCCTGTTATCCGCTCATGCGGAAGCGGCGAGGGAAGAAGAAGCTCTGGAAGAAGAAGCACTTGAAGCAGAGGCATCCGCGAAAAAGGATGCAGTTCGTACTATTTATCCGAAATCTTCGGAACATGCCGGAGAAGATGTAACTCAAAAGTCTGCAGAAGCAATGGCACCTGAGATAAAAGCCGGGCAGCTTGCGCCTGAGGAAGGCTACGAAGAAGCTTCCGTACCAAGTGTGGCAGAGATTGTTTCCGGCAAGGCAACCCGTAGCGTTCTGCCCCAGAAGAAGGATCCTTCTTCCCGGATCATTGCCCCCCTTCCCGGCCCCAAAAAGCGGGTTAAGAAGGAAATGGACTATCCTTTAAAGGTTTCCGAAGATCTGATGCATTATGATGTGGAGATCTCCGAAGACGACGAATTTGACGTATCCTAGAACAAGTGAGGTTTTTAAAGTTACATGGCCACTCGTAACAACGGCAGAAAAACAACAAATAAAGCTGCTTCTTCCCGTAAGAAGGCGGGCACAAATGCCCGAAATTCGTCTTCCGGAAGAGAACGGTCCAATCTGGATCCGGCCCTCAGTAATGAGATCGTACTGATCCTGGTCCTGGCAGTTTGTATTTTCCTTTTTTTATGTAATTTCGGTATCATCGGCAGTTTTGGCAATCTCATCAGCTCTCTGGAGTTTGGTCTTTTTGGCTTTTCTGCCTTTATCATGCCCATCGGACTCTTTGTCCTGATCGGCTTTTTAAAAGTGAATCCACATAATCCTGTGGTGATCCGTAAATCCATCGCATCGGTGGTATTGTTTCTGGTGTTCGGTATCATCTGCGAACTGATCTCCGGACATCTGACCATCCTGCCTTCGGAAAAGTTCGATGTGCGGTATTTTTATGGCTTTAGCAGCGAGAATCGCAGCGGTGGTGGCCTTTTTGGCGGAAGCCTTGCCTTTTTGCTGAATAAGTCACTTTCTACCGCAGGAACCATTCTGCTTCTCATTGTGATCGTTCTGATCTGCGCGATCCTGCTCACCGAGCGGGAATTCCTTATGGGATTAAAGGATCGCGTTGTTGAGCGCATGGAAGAGGAACCCCGGGACGAAGCCTATCTGGAAGAACAGCAGGAAGAGCGCAGACGCAGGCATTTAGAGCGGGAAGAGAAGAAGCGTCTGATGCGGGAGAAGCGGCAGGAAGAGGAAGAGCGCCGCATGGCTCTCATGGAAGAGAAGGAAAAAGCCCGCAGGGAAAAGGAAGAAGAGCGGGAGAAACGCCGCCTGGAAGAAATGGAAGCCAGGGAAGACGAGCGGATCCTTCGTAAAGATAAAAAGGTGTCCGGTGTGATCCTGGATACCAGCCTGGATGAAATCACAGAGAAAACCCGGGATGACATTCACGAGATCATGCTGGACGACTCCTTTGAAGAGGAGGTTATTGAAGAGGAAGATGCTTCTCATTACGGGTACCATATCGAAGAGGAGCAAAGCGATATTACGGAGATCATGGGGGATTTCTCCGGGGATCAGGTAACTTTGGAAGAGTATGCCCGGGATATTGACCAGCCGGAATTATCCAGACAGCTCCATGTAGAGGAAAAACCCGTAAGGCCTGTAAGGAAACCACCGGTCCGCAAAGTACAGAAAACAGAAGATAGAGAGGCGGTGAAAGCACCTGCTCCTGCAGGAAGCGGATCGGCCTATCATTTCCCTCCCATCGACCTGCTGACACAAGGGAAGGCAAAAAAGAACACAGATTCCGCCAAGGAACTTCAGGAGACCGCAGAGCAGCTGCGTTCCACCCTGGAAACCTTTGGCGTGAATGTAACGATCACCGATATTTCACAGGGTCCTGCGGTTACCCGGTACGAGTTTAAGCCGGAACAGGGCGTTAAGGTGAGCAAGATCGTTGGTCTTGCGGATGATATCAAATTAAACCTGGCTGCAACGGATATCCGTATCGAAGCGCCGATTCCCGGTAAAGCGGCGGTAGGGATCGAGATCCCCAACAAGGAAAATTCCATGGTGGTCTTCCGGGACCTGATCGAATCCAGAGAGTTCAAGGAATTTGACTCGAAACTGGCTTTTGCCGTTGGTAAGGATATTGCAGGTAAGAATGTGGTAACGGATCTGGCCAAGATGCCCCATCTGCTCATTGCAGGTGCCACCGGTTCCGGTAAATCCGTTTGTATCAATACCATCATTATGAGCATTTTATATAAGGCCACACCGGATGAAGTCAAAATGATCATGATCGATCCCAAGGTGGTGGAACTGTCGGTTTATAACGGCATTCCCCATTTACTGATCCCGGTGGTCACCGATCCCAAGCAGGCTTCTGCAGCGCTTCAATGGGGTGTTGCCCAGATGTCGCAACGTTATAAGATCTTTGCGGATAACAATGTCCGGGATATCAAGGGCTATAACAAAATGGTGGAAAGTAAGCTATCTGCCGGAGAAGAAGTGGAAGGCGGAAAGCTTCCGCAGATCGTCATCATCGTGGACGAGTTGGCAGATCTGATGATGGTGGCGTCCAACGAAGTGGAAACGGCCATCTGCCGTCTGGCGCAGCTTGCCCGTGCAGCCGGTATCCATCTGATCATTGCGACCCAGCGTCCTTCCGTGGACGTCATTACCGGTCTGATCAAGGCCAATATGCCCAGCCGGATTGCCTTTGCGGTATCCAGTGGTGTGGATTCCCGAACCATTCTGGATATGGTGGGGGCAGAGAAACTCCTTGGCAAGGGCGATATGTTGTTCTTCCCCCAGGGCTATACCAAGCCGGCCCGTGTACAGGGTCCTTTTGTTTCCGATAAGGAAGTGCAGGATGTAGTGGACTATCTGAAGAGTCAGGCTACCGATGAAGTCTATGCGGCAGAGATCGCCGAGCAGATCAAAAACGCGTCGGAAGCCATGGGAAATGCAGGACTAAGCGGTTCCGGCTCGGGTTCGGACTCCGATCTGGACGATAAGTTCATCGAAGTGGGAAGACTCCTGGTAAAATCCGAGAAACCTGCTTCCGTGGGCAATCTTCAGCGTGTATTTAAGATCGGCTTTAACCGGGCTGCCCGGATCATGGACCAGTTGGCAGAAGCCGGCGTGGTATCCGAAGCAGAGGGTACCAAACCCAGACGGGTGCTGATGACACCGGAAGAATTTGAAAATTATATCGAAGAAAACGGTTTATAGATCATACAGGTTCTTACAGGAAGGGAGTAAACATGAAAACAGACATTGAGATCGCCCAGGAGTGTGTCCTGGAGCCCATCGTCAAGGTGGCTTCCCGCATCGGTGTGGGAGAAGACGACCTGGAATTGTACGGTAAGTACAAGGCCAAGCTTTCCGAAGAATATCTGGCAGGTATTCAGAATAATCCGGAAGGAAAACTGGTCCTTGTAACCGCCATCAATCCCACCCCTGCCGGAGAAGGCAAGACCACCACTACCATCGGTCTTGGAGAAGCTCTGGGAAAACTGAATAAGAAAGCGATCATTGCCCTCAGGGAGCCTTCCCTTGGTCCCTGCTTCGGTATAAAAGGCGGTGCTGCCGGCGGCGGATATGCCCAGGTGGTTCCCATGGAGGATCTGAACCTTCATTTTACCGGTGATTTTCATGCCATCACCACAGCCAACAATCTGCTGGCTGCTTTGCTGGATAATCATATTCAGCAGGGCAATCAACTGCAGATCGATCCCAGACAGGTGATCTTTAAGCGTTGCATGGACATGAACGATCGTGCCCTTCGCAACATTGTGATCGGCCTTGGTGCCAAGGCAGACGGAACTCCCAGAGAGGATCACTTTGTAATCACCGTTGCCACTGAGATCATGGCGATCCTGTGTCTGGCAAATGACATGCAGGATCTGAAGGATCGTTTATCCCGGATCGTGGTTGCCTATGATTATTCCGGAAATCCGGTTACCGCCGGACAGCTTGGTGCAGTAGGATCCATGGCGGCTCTTTTAAAGGATGCCATCAAGCCCAACCTGATCCAGACCATCGAGCATACGCCTGCCATTGTCCATGGCGGACCTTTCGCCAATATCGCCCACGGCTGTAACTCCGTGCGTGCCACCAAAGCAGCTCTTAAGATGGCAGATCTGGTCATCACAGAGGCAGGATTTGGTGCCGATCTAGGTGCCGAGAAGTTTTTGGACATCAAATGCCGGAAAGCAGGTTTATCGCCTGATGCCATCGTGATCGTAGCGACGATCCGTGCCCTTAAGTACAATGGTGGTATTCCTAAGGATCAGCTGGCCGAGGAAAACCTGGATGCGCTGAAGAAGGGTATCGTAAACCTGGAAAAGCACATCGAAAATATGCAAAAATACGGAGTTCCCGTTATCGTAACCTTAAATCAGTTCCTGACCGATACCGACCGGGAGATCGCTTTTGTTCAGAAGTACTGCGAAGACAGGGATTGTGAATTTGCCCTGTCCGAAGTCTGGGCAAAGGGCGGAGAAGGCGGTATTGCCTTAGCGGAAAAGGTTTTAAAGACTCTGGAGGAGAAGGAAAGTCACTTTAAGCCCATCTATCCCGATGAGATGCCGCTTACAGACAAGATCCGCACCGTTGCCACCCAGATCTACGGAGCGAAGGACGTGGATTTTAGTGCATCCGCCTTAAAGCAGCTTCAGAAGCTTACGGATCTTGGCTTTGGTCAGCTCCCTGTCTGTATGGCAAAGACCCAGTATTCCCTTTCCGATGATCCGGCCCTTTTGGGACGTCCCGATGGCTTTACCTTACATGTGCGGGAATGCTATGTATCTGCCGGAGCAGGGTTTGTGGTTGCGTTGACCGGAGCCATTATGACTATGCCCGGTCTTCCCAAGAAGCCCGCTGCCATGAACATTGATGTGGATGAAAGCGGAAAGATCGTTGGACTGTTCTGAGCAGATGTGGTATAGTAATTCAAGCGCTTTATTTCATTAACGTTTTAAATCAATAAATGAAGGGTTTCGTCTGAAATGAAGTGTCCTAAATGTGGTAAAGAGATTCCCGAGGGAAAGCTGATCTGTGAATCCTGCGGAACGGAGATCCGCATGGTACCGGATTATGTGCCCATTCCTGAAGAGCCGGATGTGTCTGCGACCGAGGAGACAGACATTTCTGCTCCCGAGAGGGAAGATGCCGATAGTGTTACTTCAAAACTAAATAGACAGATGCTGCTTTTACTGATCCCGGTGGTGATCATTACTCTGCTCCTGGTCTTTGTCAGCGGCAGGGTTTACCATGCGCATTCGGTAAAATGGCAGTATAAGCAAGCGCAGAAGGCGCTTACGAAAGAATCCTATGCCGATGCCAGATCCTACCTGGAACGCTGCTATGTGATCTCCGGCGGAGATGCGAAGTACCTTTTGGAGATCGCGTCCACCTATGAACAGGAACAGGATATTCCCCATTATCGCTTGGAACTGGAAAACCTGTCCTATTCCTACAACGTTCCGGAGGATGTACGAAACCGGGCCATGGAGGCGCTTTGCGACTCCTATGCCTCTACGAATGAATATCAGCGTCTGGCAGATTATATCGCCGCCGTGGATTCGGATCATCTGCGGGATGCCTATGGAGATTATCTGGCACCGGTTCCGGAGTTTTCTTCTCCGTCCGGTTCCTATGATGAAACCTTCCGGGTGGAACTGAACAGTCCGAAGGAGGGAACGATCTATTACACCATTGACGGATCTTTTCCCACCACCCACAGCATGCGCTACGAAAAGCCTCTGGAACTGGATGAAGGCAAGACCGTGGTATCCGCCATATTTGTAAATGCATACGGTGTCAGCTCTGATGTGAAACGGGAGACCTATGAGATCGTATATTCCGTTCCGGAAGATCCGGTGATCAATCTGCAAAGCGGCGTATACAACGAACGCAGAAGCATTGTGGTAACCTGTGAAGAGGGATGCAGCGTGTACTATACCATCGGCGGCGCCGATCCCAATGAAACCTGTCGTAAATACACCGAACCCATTAAATTACCGGAAGGTGTTTCCATTTTTAAATTTATCGCCATTAATGATGTAACGTTTGCAGAAAGCAACATTATCAGTCGTACCTATGATTTTGAGCTGGCTGCTTATGAAAATTAAACCCAGGAGGTCTATATGTACAAGATTCTGAAAAAAGAAGAGCTGGCAACCAATATTTTTTGGATGACCGTCGAAGCTCCTCGTGTAGCCCAGGCCTGTCTTCCCGGCCAATTCCTTATTGTACGTTCCCACGAAGATGCAGAACGTATTCCTCTTACTATTTGTGACTATGACAGAGAAGCCGGAACGATCGCCATCGTTTACCAGCCCATCGGTCACAGCACCCAGCGTATCAATCTGTTAAATGAGGGCGACTGCTTCCATGACGTTGTCGGACCTCTGGGTAGACCTTCTGAACTGTGTGAGATGGATGAAGAAGAATTAAAGAAGATGAAGATCCTATTTGTTGCAGGTGGTGTAGGTACCGCACCTGTTTACCCTCAGCTGAAATGGCTGCATGAGCACGGTGTAGATGCCGATGCGGTGCAGGGTGCAAAGACCAAGGATATTGTCATTCTGGAAGACCTGATGGGGTCAGTAGCCGGCAATCTGTATATTACCACGGATGACGGTTCTTACGGCCGCAGCGGTATGGTTACCCAGGCGATCTCCGATCTGGTGACCAAGGAAGGTAAGCATTATGATCGCGTGATCGCCATCGGTCCCATGATCATGATGAAATTTGTATGTAAACTGACCCAGGAACTGGGTATTCCCACCATCGTCAGCATGAACACCATCATGGTAGACGGTACCGGTATGTGCGGTGCATGTCGTCTGACGGTAGGCGGCGAAGTGAAGTTCGCCTGTGTAGACGGACCGGAGTTTGACGGCTTCCAGGTGGATTTCGATCAGGCCATGAGAAGATCCCGCATCTACAAGACCGAAGAAGGTCGCAAGATGTTAAAGGAGCTGGAGGGTGATACCCATCACGGCGGATGCGGAAATTGCAACTAAACCGAATGAAGTCTGCGTGATTTTTGATTTCGTATGCTGCAAGGAAAGCAGCGGAAAGGGAAAAAATGGACGTAATGAAGAAAGTTCCCGTACAGGAACAGGATCCCAAGGTCAGAGCCACAAACTTCCAGGAGGTCTGCCTTGGCTATACAAAAGAAGAAGCAATGGAAGAAGCTTCCAGATGCCTTAACTGTAAAAATGCAAAATGTATGACAGGTTGCCCTGTCAGCATTAATATTCCCGGCTTTATCGCAAAGGTAAAGGACGGAGATTTCAAGGGCGCTTATGATGTGATCAGTGAAAGCTCCGCACTTCCCGCTATCTGCGGTCGTGTATGTCCCCAGGAGTCTCAGTGTGAAGGCGTATGTATCCGCGGTATCAAGGGGGAGAGCGTTTCCATCGGAAAGCTGGAGCGTTTCACCGCAGACTGGGCAAGAGAGAACGGTATCCGTCCTCAGCCTGCTGCAGAGAAGATCCCTCAGAAGGTAGCCGTGATCGGTTCCGGTCCTTCCGGTCTTACCTGTGCCGGAGAGCTGGCAAAGCTTGGATATGATGTAACCATCTTTGAAGCACTGCATGAAGCCGGCGGCGTACTGGTTTACGGTATTCCGGAGTTCCGTCTTCCCAAGGAAGCAGTTGTTAAGAAGGAGATTGAAAACGTTAAGGCTCTTGGTGTTAAGATTGAAACCAACGTCGTCATCGGTAAGTCTGTAACCATCGATGAACTGATGGAAAAGGAAGGCTTCGAAGCGGTATTTATCGGCTCCGGTGCCGGTCTTCCCAAGTTTATGGGTATTCCCGGAGAACAGAGCAACGGTGTATTCTCTGCAAACGAATATCTGACCCGTAGCAACCTGATGAAGGCCTTCAGCGATGCTTCCGAGACCCCCATCAAGGTTGGCAAGAAGGTGGCTGTCGTAGGCGGTGGTAACGTTGCCATGGATGCTGCCAGAACCGCATTAAGGCTGGGTGCTGAGGTGCACGTTGTATACCGTCGTAGTGAAGAAGAGCTTCCTGCCCGTAAGGAAGAAGTGCATCATGCGAAAGAAGAAGGCATCATCTTTGATCTCTTAACCAATCCGGTGGAGATCCTGGCAGATGAAAACGGGGATGTGACCGGTATCAAGTGCATCCGTATGGAACTGGGTGAGCCCGATGAATCCGGCAGAAGAAAGCCGGTGGAAGTAGCCGGATCTGAATTTGTTATTGATGTGGATATGGTCATCATGTCTCTCGGTACCAGCCCGAATCCTCTGATCTCCTCCACCACCAAGGGGTTGGAGATCAATAAGCGTAAATGTATCGTTGCAGAGGAAGAGAACGGCCTGACCTCCAAAGATGGCGTATTTGCAGGTGGTGATGCCGTTACCGGCGCAGCAACCGTTATCCTGGCAATGGGTGCCGGTAAGAAAGCTGCAAAGGGTATCGATGCATTCCTGACCGCAAAAAGGAGCTAAGCGATATGTCCAAAACCGGTAAAACCGGACCTGATACAGTAAGTGCAAGGAAGGCAGAAGAGAATCGCACCAGTGCATTCTCTCTGCTCCTTGTAGGGGGAGTGGGCCTGATCCTGAACATCCTGTCTGCTTTCGGGGTGTTACCCATTCGTATTGGCAATACTTCCAACTATATCATCACTGCAGTGATCATGGCCCTTTTTATCTTCCTGGGAGGTTATTGCTATAGAGCTTCCAGGCGCTATGAAGCGAAAGCTGCTAAAGAGAGTCACCTTTTGGAGGAGATCCGTATGTGGTGCGATGCATCTTTATCTGCAGGTCAGATTGATGCAGATCTGTCTCCGGAAGAAGGAGACTCCGAGGGAGAATTGTTCTATATGCGCAGGGATCGGATGGAAGAGTTGATCCTGGCACGGTTTCCCGAGGCAAACGTGGAGCTTCTGGAACCTTTTATTGAATCCTATTATGAAACCCTTTATCCGGATGAAGAGTGATCTTCATCCGGATTTTTGGTGTATGATAGTACCAGTGGAAAAAAGTTGAGGAAATTTCAAAAAAATGCAGATTAAAATCCTAACAGTTGGTAAAATAAAAGAGGCGTATTTTCGCGATGCAGTGGCAGAATACAGCAAAAGACTGTCTCGCTATTGCAAGCTTTCCATTGTGGAAGTAAAAGACGAAAAAGCACCGGAAAACCTGTCCGAAAAAGAATGTCTGCAGATCAAACAGGCAGAAGGTGAAAAGCTTCTTGCAAAGATCGGTGAGGATGACCATGTGATCGCCCTTGCCATCGATGGGAAGAAGTATACCTCCGAAGCTTTCAGCAGCCATATGGAACAGGTCTATATGAAAGAGAGTGGAACGGTTGTTTTTGTCATCGGCGGAAGCCTGGGGCTGTCGGAGGAAGTATTAAAACGCAGTAATGAGAAGCTGTCTTTCTCGGATATGACCTTTCCCCATCAACTGATGCGGGTGATCTTTTTGGAGCAGCTCTACCGGGCCTTTCGCATTTCCTCCGGTGAACCGTACCACAAGTAGGTGAATCGATTATGAGAATGTATGATCTGATCATGAAAAAGAGAAACGGCGGATCCTTATCCAAAGAAGAGATCGACTGGATGATCCGCTCCTATACAGACGGAGAGATCCCGGATTATCAGATGTCCGCCATGACCATGGCCATCTATTTTCAGGGGATGACGACCCGGGAAACCGCGGATCTTACCTTAGCCATGGCCCACAGCGGGGATATGCTGGATCTGTCCGATATTCCTGGAATCAAGGTGGATAAGCATTCCACCGGCGGCGTAGGAGATAAGACCTCTCTTACCCTGACGCCCATGGTGGCCGCCTGCGGATTAAAGGTTGCCAAAATGAGCGGCAGAGGCCTGGGACATACAGGCGGAACCATTGATAAGCTGGAGAGCTTCCCCGGTTTTTCCACCGGTATTTCCATGGATACTTTTAAGGAGAATGTGCGAACCATCGGCCTTTCCATTATGGGACAGACCTTAAATCTTGCTCCTGCGGACAAAAAACTGTATGCGCTGCGAGATGTAACGGCTACCGTGGACAATATGTCTCTGATCGCCAGCTCCATTATGAGTAAGAAACTGGCAGCCGGTGCAGATGCCATTGTTCTGGACGTGAAGACCGGAAGCGGTGCGTTTATGAAGAAGGAAGAAGATGCCGTAGCTCTTGCAAAGGAGATGGTATCTTTGGGAAATCATGCAGGGAGAAAGACCCTGGCGGTGATCTCAGATATGGATCAGCCCCTTGGCTTTGCCGTTGGCAATATCCTGGAAGTGCAGGAAGCCATTGATACGTTGAACGGAAAAGGACCTGCTGATTTTACAGAGCTTTGTCTGACTCTTGGCTCCCTGATGCTGGTGGCCGGCGGGATCTGCGCAGATGCGGATCAGGGAAGAGCGCTTTGCAAAGAAGCAATATCCAGCGGAAAAGCCCTTCAAAAGCTGGGCCAACTGGTGGAAGCCCAGGGCGGCGATCCTTCCTACGTGGAGGATCCTTCCAAATTCCCGAAAGCTCCCATTATCCGGGAGGTCCTTTCGGAAGAAGAAGGATATATCACCCATATTGAATGTGATGAGATCGGTATGTGTTCTCTGGTCATGGGCGGTGGCAGAGCCACCAAGGAAAGCACCATCGACCTTCGGGTCGGCCTGATCCTTCAGAAAAAGCGGGGCGACTTTGTGAAGAAAGGAGACTGCCTTGCCGTTCTCCATGCTGCGGATGAAGAAACCTTCCTGCAGGCAAAGGAACGCTTCTTGAAGGCATTGACTTTCGGAAAGGAAGAGCCAAAGGCGGTTCCTTTTATCAAACAGATCATCGAGGCATAGAAAGTATTTGGATACGATTCGTATGGAACTGGACGCGGATGCAAAGGATTTGATCAATCTCTTCGGCGTCCGAGATTATCATTTAAAGAAACTGGAGAAAGAAGAGCAGGTCTCCATTGTCAACCGAAACGGCAAGGTGATCATCTCCGGGGATGCATCCCATGTGGAAAAAGCATCCGGCATCATTCGCCAGCTCATAGAGTATTCGCAAAGAGGAAACATGATCGAAGAACAAAGTGTGGATTATGCGGTTATGCTGGGGGAAAGCGGGGAAGAGGACGCCATTTCCATGATGGATTCCCAGCTGATCTGCCATACCATCAGCGGTAAGCCTATTAAACCCAAGACCCTTGGACAGAAGACCTACGTGGATGCTATCCGGGAAAACATGGTGGTCTTCGGACTGGGACCTGCCGGAACCGGAAAGACGTATCTGGGCATGGCCATGGCCATCACCGCATTTATGCGGGAGGAAGTGGGTAGGATCATCCTGACCCGCCCCGCCATCGAAGCCGGCGAGAAGCTGGGTTTTCTGCCCGGTGATATGCAAAGTAAGGTAGACCCTTATCTGCGTCCTTTGTATGATGCACTCTATCAGATCATGGGAGCGGACAACTTCCAGAAGAATATGGAGAAGGGCCTGATCGAAGTAGCGCCCCTTGCCTACATGCGCGGACGCACGCTGGACAATGCCTTTATCATCCTGGATGAAGCACAGAACACCACACCGGCCCAGATGAAGATGTTCCTGACCCGTATCGGGTTTGGTTCCAAAGTGATCATCACCGGTGATGCAACGCAGAAAGACCTGGCTCCGGGAACGGTCAGCGGTCTGGATGTGGCGCAGAGGGTATTACGAAATATAGAGGGGATCGCCTTTATCACACTGACCAGCAAAGACGTAGTCCGTCATCCCCTGGTGCAGAAGATCGTAAAGGCATATGAAGATTATGAAGCAAGAGAAAGCGCAAAAGCTAAATCCAAACGGGCAGGCTCCGGAAGAGGGGAAAAACGGTCCTAGCCATTTGCATCTGTTCTTTATCTTTCTGCTGCAGGTAGGAGGAACCCTGCTGGCAGCAAGATTGTACGGACAAAACAATTTGCAGACACTGGAAAGCGTGATCGTTTCCGCGGTCTGCTGCGGTTGCATCTTCTTTTCCAGACTGATGCTGGTGGCAGAACAGTCTGCGGGGCAGGAGGATAGTGACCTAGTAAAATTTGCCCCCACCAGTCAGAAACAGTTTTATATTCTGTATCTGATCAGTCTGGTGGCTGCCCTTTTGTTTCCCATGGTAGATTCCGAAGGATGGCCTTTTCTGGTGATCTTTGTGCTTCTTTCCGTGTTCGGAGACTGGTTTGCCGGGTATGTGTCCGGTGTGTGCCTGCTTACGGTCAGTTTTCTGCTGGCAGGGGAAACGGATATCAACCTGTTTATCGTATATCTGATCAGCGGTCTGGTGGGGTGTCTCATCTTTCGGACACTGGACGAAAGCTCCAATTTCTTTTTACAGATCTTTGTGAGCGCCTTGCTGTTATTTGTATTTCTGATGGCCTGCGTGACGCTCTTTAAAGAAGAGACCTTTCACATCAGCCTGTTGTTTTTACCCCTTGTCAATGTAACCATCAGTCTGATCCTGCTGTTCGTCATTGTAAAGATCTATACATCCCGGGTGATCTACCGGGCCCAGGCAGAATATATGGAGATCAACGATCCCATGTATCCGCTGTTGGTTTCCCTGAAGGACATTTCCGAAAAGGATTATTACCACGCCGTTCATACCGCCTATTTCTGTGACCGGATCGCTACGGAGCTGGGACTGGACGTAAAGGTTGTCAAGTGCGCCGGTTATTATCAGAATATCGGGATCATCCACGGAAACAATTCCTGGAGCGAAACCTTGACCATCCTGCAAGGTGCCGATTTTCCGGAAAAGCCCCTGACGGTGATCCGGGAACTGACCGATCCGGGCGAAACCCTGCATTCCAAGGAAGCAGCCGTGGTACTGTTTTCCAATCTGGTGGTTTCCTCGGTTTTATATCTCATCGATAAGAATCCGGAAGCGGAGATCAATTACGACAGCGTCATTGAGGCTGTCTTTAAGTCCAGACTGGACAACGGAACCCTTAACGATAACGCCATTAGCATTGCGGACATCCGCCTGATGAAAAAGAAGTTCAAGAAGGAACAGCTGTATTATGATAACTTCATGCGTAGAAAATGAAACGAGTTATAAACCGGAAGCCTACAGCTTCAAAAAGGTTTTAAATGCTGTTTTAAAACAGGCCCTCAAAGACGAGAACTGTCCTTATAAGGACGTTTCCGTTAACCTGCTGATCACCGACGAACAGGGTATCGAGGATTATAACAAGACCTATCGGAATATCGATAAGGTGACGGACGTGTTGTCCTTCCCTAATATCGATTTTGACGTGCCTTCCGATTTTTCCGTGATCGAAGGCCATGAGATCGATTACCTGGATCCGGATACGGGTCGTTTGCAGCTGGGAGATATTGTGATCAATTATAAACGGATCCAGTCCCAGGCTCTGGAATACGGCCATTCCGAGAAACGGGAATTTGCCTTCCTGTGTGCCCACAGCATTTTCCATCTGTGCGGCTATGATCATATGGATCCTCAGGAAGCTTCCGTCATGGAACGCAAACAGGAGGCAGTTCTTACTGCCCTTGGTATTACCAGAGATCTGTAGAAATGAGAGCAGTCCTTTGAAAATCAATCAGCTTACCGGTCTTACCGGTTTATTTTACGGTGCTTTACAAATTATCATATTGATCCTGTTTATCCGCTGTGGAGCAAACTCCTTCCGTTTTCTGTTTCTTTCCCTGTGTGTTTGCGCTTTTTTCTGGATCCTTTTAGGCGGTTATACAAGAGACTATACTTATCGCAATATCCGTGCTCGCTTAATTCGTAACCAGAGCCAGCAGGCACAGACCTTTTTCCGGGCCATGTGCCTTCTTTCCGGCTTGTTATCGCTGGCAGTCAGTGTGCTCCTGGTGCTTTTTTCGGACCGTATCTCGGTTCTGTTTTTCGGTACCGCATCCTATCGTCTGTTGTTTGTTGCGGCATCGCCTATTCTTGTGTTTCTAAGCCTTTCCGATCTGTTTCACGGATTATTTCTGGGAGAGGGGATCGGTATCCCTGTTTTGGTGGTGGAACCGGTTTCCATTGCCGTGTTCGGTCTTTGCGCTCTGCTTTCCGAGAATTTCTTTGACCAGGCCGGCGCTTCCGTGGGCATGCTGCTTCAAAACAGTGACATGGAAGTAGCCTATGAATGCCTTGGGATTTTGCTTTCTGCCGATCTGGCCACCGGTATCCGTCTGCTTTTCTATGTGATCTTTTATTTCTGGGTAGGAAAGGCCTCCATGGAGGATTCCCTGTACCCTGCCCGTTTATCGGCGGTACCGGCGTTTATGGTGCAGATCCTTCGGCAGATCTATTCGGAAATGCTCTTACACGTGGGAGCGATCATGCCCTTTGTGTTATTCCCCGCTTGCTCTGTTCTGTTTCAAATGACCCAGGACCATACCTGGCTGGGTTATTATACCGGTATGGTCTTTCCCCTGCTTTTGATCCTCGGTTTCCTGACCAAGGTTTTGTGCACCGGGCATCTCAATGAGATCGCACACCTTAAGAAGCTGGATGATTTCAAGAAATTTAAAAACGCGGTAGGAGGATTGTTCCAGGGTCATCTCATTACGATCCTTCCCATTCCTGCCTTTTTGTTTGCGGCAGCAACGCCTCTTTGCGGCGTACTGGGCATTGTCAGTAACGAAGCTGTTACCATCCTTCGGTTTGGCTGTGTTTCCATGGCTTTGTTTTCCTTGCTTTGGATCACCCGGAAAACCCTGCGCCTGTGGAAGATCGGTCACGGTCTTGGGTTTGGGGAACTGGTGGTTTTGATCCTTTGTACAATGCTTCTGATCTTTGTTCCCTTAGGAAGTCTGGATGCCATGGGAAAAGTGATGCTGTTACTCATTCTGGATCAGGTGCTGCTTCTTGGGATGGAACTGTTCCGCATCCGAATGCGGGTAAAGCTCCATATGGACCTGGTGGAAGACTGGATCAAACCGGTTCTGTGTGCCTTTATTTCCGCCTTTGTGATCTTTATTCTCATCAGCGCATTCGGAGCCATGTTTGCGCCTCTTGTGACCTTTGCGTTCACCGCAGTGGTATATTTTCTGGTATTTGTTGCTTTACTGTTGGCGCTGCGATGCCTGCATGCATCCACTGCACGCTATCTGCCGGGTAGTGCATTCTGGCAGATCTTAACGAGGATATTTCATCTGTCATGATTAGGATCGGGATCATCGGCGGCGGAGCATCGGGTATGATGGCTGCGATTACCGCCGGGGAACATATCAGACAATTGCATCTGGAAAAACAGGTTCAGGTTACGTTGCTGGAAGCAGAAGCGTTTCCGGGGAAGAAGATCCTTTCTACGGGAAACGGACGCTGTAATTTTTCCAACCGGGATTTTTCTACGGATAAGTATCACACAGCTTCTCCGGACATAGCGGAAGCTGTGTTTTCCTGTTTCGGAGTACAGGATCTTTGCTCTTTTCTGGAACGCATCGGCATGCGGATCAAAGAGCGGGAGGGGTATCTGTATCCATCCACGGATTCTGCCGCAACGGTGCGGGATCTGCTGGAGCGGGCTTTATACAGGCTGCCTGTTACCGTACATACCGACACTATGGTTTCGGATATCAGTATAGACGAGGGTGGACAGTTTACCGTTACCTGCGCCGATCACAAGACCTGCTCCTTTGATCGTTTGATCTTATCCTGCGGGACGAAGGCCGGTTTATCACCGAAGCAGATGCGGGAGCGGGAAAACAGTTTTGATCTGGCGGAGCTTGCCAAGAAGCTTGGTCTTTCTTTTTCTGCCTTTGTTCCGGGCCTGGTTAGGCTTCCCATGGAGGATCCCTTTTTTAAAAAGACCCATGGGATCCGCATAGACGGTGAAGTTTCCCTGTTTGCAGAGGATCGTTTACTGGGAAGAGAAAAAGGGGAGATCCAGCTTACGGAAAAAGCATTGTCCGGCATTCCTGTTTTTCAGCATTCGGCCCTGGCTTTGCAGGCACTGAAGGAAGGAAAACAGGTGACGGCACATGTAAATCTGTTACCGGACCTTTCTGCGGATGCTCTTTGGGAGGATATTTCCCGCAGATTATCTGCTTATCCGGAGGATACGGTATCCGGCGCGCTTCTTGGTTTACTGCCGGGAAAAGTCCTGGAGGCACTTCTTTACCGCCTGGGCTGTAAATCTTCTGTGAAAGCAGGGGATTTTACCGGGGAGATCACGCATCTGGTCAATGCCATCCGGGATCTTACCTTTCCCGTGGAGATCATGCCGGAATTAGCCAGCGGGCAGGTATGCCACGGTGGTTTATCTCTAAACGCTTTTACAAATAATCTGGAAGCAAAAGCGCTTCCCGGTTTTTATGCCACAGGAGAAGCCCTGTCCATAGACGGGATCTGCGGCGGTTATAATCTGCAATGGGCCTTTTCTTCCGGCTATGTGGCCGGGAACCATATTTTACAGGAGTTTTATGATCCGGATCAGTAATATCAAATCCCGTACCTTTTTAACGCGGGAAGAACTTATTAAAAAGACAGCTTCCTATCTTGGCCTGAAACCCGCCCAGATCCGAAGCCTTGCTATTTTAAAGGAATCCATTGATGCCCGCAGGAAAGGGGATCTTTGGATCCTTTACTGCGTTTCGGCCCTTTGTGAGGGTGAACATAAGGTTTTAAGGAAACATCTGAAACATGTAGAGCCGTATAAGCCTGTGGTCTATCGTGTACCGAAGCCTGTTTCTCTACCGGATACGATGAAGAGACCGGTGGTGATCGGCGCCGGACCTGCAGGTCTTTTTGCTGCTTACTATCTGGCGTTGTGCGGTTTAAAGCCCATCCTTTTGGAACGGGGAAAGGATGTGGATGCCAGGACCGGGGATGTAGAAAAGTTCTGGGAAACCGGCATTCTGGATCCTTCCTCCAACGTACAGTTTGGAGAAGGAGGCGCCGGCAGTTTTTCCGACGGGAAGCTGACCTGCGGCGTTAAGGACCCTGTGGGACGAAACCGCTTCGTACTGGAAACCTTTGTTTCGTTTGGCGCAGAGGAAAGGATCCTCTATGATGCCAAACCCCACGTGGGGACCGATGTGCTGCGAACGGTCATCCGGAATCTGCGAAACAGGATCCTGGAGCTGGGAGGAGAAGTACACTTTTCTTCCTGTGTGACGGGCTTTAAGACTGCAGATGAAAGCACAGAGGAAGGGCGCACTCGGAAGATCACCGGGGTGGTGCTGGATACAGGCGAGATCCTCTCTGCAGAGCAGGTGGTTCTGGCCATTGGACACAGTGCCCGGGATACCTTTCGGATGCTGGATCAGATGGATCTTTCCATGGAGCCGAAGCCCTTTGCGGTGGGCTTTCGTGTGCAGCACCCGCAAAAACTCATTGATGACAGTATGTACGGCAAGGAGGTTCCCATTTCCCTCCCGCCGTCTCCTTATAAACTCACGGCCCGCTCCGGGGACGGAAGAGGGGTCTATTCCTTTTGCATGTGTCCCGGCGGGTATGTGGTCAATGCTTCTTCCCAGGAGGGCCGGCTTTGCGTCAACGGCATGAGCTATTCCGGGCGAAAGGGCCTTGCGGCTAACAGCGCCATTGTGGTCAGCATTTCGCCCGAAGACTATCCCGGAAATGATGCGCTTTGCGGCGTGCGCTTTCAGGAAGCGTTGGAAGAAAAAGCATATGCCGCTGCAGGGGGAGCCATTCCGGTTTGCAGATTAAAGGATTTTTCCGGATCAGAGAAGCTACCCTTAGAGGACGGAGCAGAGTATTTTAAGGACTTTACGCCGCAGTGCAAAGGTAGCTATGCCCAGGCGGATCTGTCAAAGATCTATCCCGAAGCGGTCAATAAGGCCTTCCTGGAAGGAATGGAGCAGTTTTCCCATACCATTTACGGATTTGGCAACGGGCAGACCATTATATGCGGCATTGAAAGCAGGACTTCCTCTCCGGTCCGGATCCCACGGGATGGGGAGGATCTGGAAAGCATCCGGGTACGTGGTCTGTATCCCTGCGGAGAAGGGGCGGGCTACGCCGGCGGCATTATTTCCGCTGCCATGGACGGTCTGAAAGTGGGAGAAGCCATTGTGAAACGACTGGGCTTCTTGGAATCATAAGAAAAATTTGGTAAAATATTTAGTCGGGAATTTATCAGGGAGAAGAAGAGTATGACTTCAGAGATTCGTAAGATCATGAAAAATAAAAAGCGCATAGTGGTAAAGATCGGTTCCTCTTCCCTGCAACATCCGGAAACCGGCGATCTCAACTATGCCAAGATGGATGCGCTGGTACGTGAACTTTGTAATATCAAGAACATGGGAAAGGATGTGGTACTGGTAACCTCCGGTGCCATCGCTGTAGGGAAAAAGGCGGTCAATATCGCTTCCCCTTTAAAGGATAAAGAGGATCATACCATTGCCGTAAAGCAGGCCTGTGCAGCCATTGGCCAGGCCAGACTGATGATGACCTATCAGAAGATCTTTGCAGAGTACAACCAGGTGACGGCGCAGATCCTGATGACCAAGAACACAGTTGCGGATTCTCTGAACCGCTACAATGCCACCAACACCTTTTCCGAACTGTTTAATATGGGCGTGATCCCTATTGTAAACGAAAACGATACGGTTGCTACCTACGAGATCGAGATCGGTGACAACGACACCTTAAGTGCCATTGTGGCTTCCATGGTGGGAGCAGACCTTCTCATTCTCTTATCGGATATTGACGGGTTATATACCGATGATCCCAGACACAATCCGAATGCACAGTTCATCGATACCGTAGAAACGCTGGATGATGCCATCCTGCACATGGGAAAAGGTTCCACCGGCTCCAATGTAGGTACCGGCGGCATGGAAACCAAACTTTCCGCTGCAGGCATCGCGACCCGCTCCGGTATTGACATGATCATCGCCAACAGCAAGGATGTCAAGATCCTGCACAGACTGGTGGACGGAAAGAACCTGGGAACCTGGTTTAAGGCAAACAAGGACGATTCCTTCGATCTGCCTTTATATGTTGCTAAGATCCATCACTAGGAAGAGTTATGTCCCTGATCGAACGGAAAAAGACGCTGCGAACTGCATATCGTACCCTTCGGGATTCTTTATCGCCGGAAGAAAGACGGCAGGCTTCCCTTTTAGCCAGCGAGCGGTTTAAAAAACGGTTCCTGGAAGAAGCAGAAGGGCAGTTTGACCGGATCTTTCTGTTTGCTTCCTGCGGCTCGGAGATCTCCACGGAGTATCTGCATCATTATGCGAAACAGGCAGGTCTTACGGTAATGTACCCCAAGGTTTTCGGGAAGGAAATGAAGTTCCGGAAGATCGGCTCCCTAAACGAGATGGAAGAGGGAACCTATGGTATTATGGAGCCCTGTGAAAAGCCAGGGGATCAATGGATCACGCCGGAGCTTACTTCTAAGCGGGACCTGATGGTGGTGCCCGGTCTTTTGTTTGATGAAAACCTGCACCGTTTAGGGTACGGCGGCGGGTATTACGACCGTTTTCTGAAGGGTTTTAAGGGAACGGTCTGCGGCATCGGTTTTGCTCTGCAGCGCTGTAAGGTAGCCCTTCCTGCGGAAGAGACCGATGTGCCTTTAATGTATTATTGCTGTGAGGACGGATGTTATGACCGATGCGGAGCGATTTGATCAGGCCATAAAGACCGCTCTTTCCCGGGACGGGGAACGCACCGGCATCGGAATGCTTTCCGAAAAGCTGATGCACATTACAGTTAAAAATTTTTACTGCAGCGATCCGGCACATCAGGAGATCAAGATCGGCTCTCATGTGGCGGATATTTGCGTGGAAGACAGTATCATCGAAGTCCAGAACGGCAACTTTAACAAGCTTCGGGATAAACTGGAGGACTTTCTGGAGAATTATTATGTGACCATTGCTTATCCCATTCCCGCCACCAAGATCCTGACCTGGGTGGATCCGGAAACCGGCGAGATCACATCCTCCCGTAAAACCGGGAAAAAAGGTTCTGTCATGGATGCCATGCGGGAGCTGTACCGGATCAAGCGATATCTCATCGATGAGAATTTGTCTGTGGAATTACTGTTTGTGGACCTGGAGGAGATTCGGTTTCAGGATGGTTATGCAAGGGATCGCAAGAAGGGATCTCATCGGATGGAACGTATCCCAAAAGGGTTAAACCGGGTGGTTTCCTTTCACACCATAGATGATTATGCACAGCTCCTTCCGGATCCCTCGCTGCTTCCTTCGCCTTTTACTTCTGCAGATTACCGTAAGGCGTGGAAGACGACGGAGAGAAACGCCTCCATCGCCCTGCTGATGCTGACACAGTTCGGCATTTTGGAACGAACGGGAAAAAAGGGAAATGCCTATCTTTATGAGATTGCAAAGCCCTATCGAATAAAATAAAGACAAAAAGGAATTTAAAAACATGGAAGAATTATTGGAACGGTTTTACCGGTATGTGAAAATGGATACCCAGTCACAGGAAGAATGTGAACGGGTGCCTTCTACGGCCAAGCAGTTTTCTCTGGCAGAGCAGCTGCTGCAGGAATTAAAGGATATTGGGATCAAGGATGCTGTGCTGGATAAGGAGCATTGTTATGTATATGCCCACATCCCCTCTAACCTTGGAGAGACCGAAGTTCCGGCTATTGGCTTTGTATCCCATATGGATACTTCCCCTGCCGTATCCGGCGCTGACGTTAAGCCCCGCCTGGTGGAAAACTATGATGGCGGAGATATCCTTCTTTCCGAACAAAACGGAAGAGTATTGTCCCCCGATGAATATCCGCTTATGAAGGATCTTATGGGAAAGAGCCTGATCGTAACAGACGGAAATACTCTGCTGGGAGCGGATGATAAAGCCGGCGTAGCCGAAATCATGACCATGGCAAGCTTTTTTATGAATCATCCGGAGATCCCCCACGGAAAGATCTGCATCGGCTTTACCCCCGATGAGGAAGTGGGAAACGGGACCGCTTTCTTTGACCTGAAGACCTTTGAAGCACAGTTTGCCTATACCGTAGACGGTGGCACCCTGGGCGAGATCGAATATGAAAACTTCAACGCAGCGGCAGCAAAAGTGGAGATTGTCGGAAAAAGTATCCATCCCGGCGATGCCAAGGGCAAGATGGTCAATGCAGCCCTTCTTGCCATGGAATTTAACAGCCTGCTTCCTGCAGACGATGTTCCGGAGAAGACCGAAGGCTATGAAGGGTTCTTCTATCTGGAGAGCATGGAAGGACATACAGAATACAGCGAACTGAGCTATATCGTTCGGGATCACGACAGGGAAAAGTTTGAAGGCAGAAAAGCCCTTCTTCTTTCCATTCAGGACAAGATGAACAGCAAGTACGGGAACGGAACCGTAAACGTAACCTTGCGGGATCAGTATTACAACATGAAGGAACTTATAAAGCCCCATATGCATCTGATCGATAATGCAAAAAAGGCCTTTGAGAAGGAAGGTATCAATCCTACTGTGGTCGCCATTCGCGGCGGCACGGACGGCGCAACCTTATCCTATAAGGGATTGCCCTGCCCCAATCTGTCCACCGGTGGAGCGAATTTCCACGGTCGTTACGAGTATGCCTGCTATGACCATATGAAGATCATGGTGCAGGTGCTCATCAATATTGTTAAGGAATACAGTCAATGGAAATAAGAGAAAATCTGGCCGATAAGCTGGCTCGTGAAACAAAAGAGCAGCAGGCCTATGTAGCGCAGCTTGCAAAGGAAGTAGAACATTTAAAGGAGCATCTGGGCCGTATCCCCACCTGCCATGTGACCACCTTCGGTTGTCAGATGAATGCAAGGGATTCGGAAAAGCTTCTGGGGATCCTTCTGGCTGCCGGATATGAGGAAACAGAATCGGAGGATGCGGATTTTGTCATCTACAATACCTGCTCCGTCCGGGAAAATGCGGATCAGCGTGTGTATGGCCGTTTAGGCGTCTTAAAGGGATATAAGAACAAAAACCGGGAGATGAAGATCGCCATCTGCGGTTGCATGACCCAGGAAGACATCGTCATTGAAAAACTGCAGAAAAGCTATTCCTTTGTGGATCTGATCTTCGGAACCCACAATCTCTATAAGTTTCCCCAGCTGATGACCGATCTGCTTTCCGGTGGCGGGCCCATCATGGATATCTGGAAGGATACGGATATTACGGTGGAGGATCTGCCGGTAGCCCGGAAATATTCCTATAAGTCCGGCATCAACATCATGTATGGCTGCGATAACTTCTGTACCTACTGCATCGTACCTTATGTACGGGGACGGGAACGCTCCCGGGATAAGGATGCTATTTTGGAAGAGATGCGTAAGCTCTCATCTGACGGCGTCAAGGAGATCATGCTTCTTGGCCAGAACGTGAATTCCTACGGAAAGAACCTGCCGGATAAGACCACCTTTGCACAGCTTCTTGCAGAAGCGGAAAAGGTGGAAGGGATTGAGCGCATTCGCTTTATGACCCCTCATCCCAAGGATTTTTCCGATGATGTCATCGAAGTCATGAAGGGATCATCCAAGATCTGCCGGCATATTCATTTACCGCTGCAATCCGGATCCAGCAGGATCTTAAAACGGATGAACCGTAATTATACCAAGGAGCAGTATCTGGATCTGGCTCTGAAGATCCGCAGAGAACTGCCGGATGTTGCCATCACTACAGATATCATCGTCGGCTTCCCCGGGGAATCCATGGAAGACGTACAGGAAACCATCGATGTGATCCGTAAGGTAGAATATGATAATGCTTTTACCTTCCAGTATTCCAAACGCACCGGTACACCCGCGTCCCGTTTTGAGGATCAGGTTCCGCAGGATATGGTACAGGAAGGCTTTGATCTGGTATTAAAGGAAGTCCAGGAAATGGCCAGAAAACGTACCGCCATGCTGCAGGGCAAGGTGGAGTATGCCATGGTGGAGGAAGTGAACGACCACGATCCTTCTCTGATGACCGGCCGGCTTTCCAACAATACCATTGTCCATTTTAAGGGAGATGCGTCCCTGATCGGACAGATCGTTCCGGTGTCCCTGGATGTCTGTCAGGGCTTCTATTATCTTGGAACGAGACAATAAATTTAAAACCCTGAACGGAGAAAACCGTGTCTTATAACATTGATGAAATCAAATCAAAAGTATCGCCCATGATGCAGCATTATCTGCAGACGAAGCAGGATCATCCGGACTGCATCCTGTTTTACCGTCTGGGTGATTTCTACGAAATGTTCTTTGACGATGCGCTGCTTGTATCCAAGGAACTGGAGATCACCTTGACCGGGAAGGATTGCGGGCTGGAAGAGCGGGCGCCTATGTGCGGCGTTCCCTATCATGCGGTGGATGTGTATCTGGACCGCCTGGTGGCAAACGGTCATAAGGTGGCGATCTGCGAGCAGGTGGAAGATCCGAAGCTTGCCAAGGGCATGGTAAAGCGGGAAGTAACCCGGATCGTTACCCCCGGTACCAATATGTCGGCCCAGGTGTTAGAGGATGCCAGAAACAACTACCTGATGTGCATCGCCTATGATTCCGATAGGTCCGGTATTTCCATTGTGGATGTATCCACCGGTGATTTCTATCTGACGGAGATGGAAGAGAATGCAAAGATCCTGGACGAGATCGGAAAATATGCTCCTTCGGAGATCATCTGCAACGAAGCCTTTTTAATGAGCGGACTGCCCATTGAAGAGCTGCGAAACCGGCAGCATATCAGCATCAATCTCTTAGATCCCCGGTATTTTGACGAAGATACCTGCAAAAATGCCATTACGAAGCACTTTCATACCAATGGCATCGCAGGCCTTGGCATTTCCGATTTCCCCATGGGGGTCATTGCCAGCGGCTGCATTTTGCAGTACTTAAATGAGACCCAGAAAAACGATCTGCATCATATCACCCATTTATACCCCTATATCGCCAGCAGGTTCATGCTTCTGGATTCCTTTACCAGACGGAATCTGGAGCTGGTGGAGACCATGCGGGATAAGCAGAAACGGGGCACTCTGTTATGGGTTCTGGATAAAACCAAAACGGCCATGGGCGGACGTCTTCTCCGCAGCTTTGTAGAGCAGCCCCTGATCGATAAGGAGGCTATTGAAGAGAGACTTTGTGCCGTGGAAGCCCTGTGCAAGGATCCAACCAGCCGGGATGAGATCCGGGAATATTTAAATCCCGTATACGACCTGGAGCGCCTCATCGGAAAGGTCAGCTATCAGTCTGTAAATCCCAGAGATCTGCTGGCTCTTAAGGGATCGCTTGCCATGATGCCCCATATTAAGACGGTGCTGAATAACCTGGAGGATCCGGCTCTTACATCGATCAAAAACCAGATCGATGATCTGCGGGATATCACCACCCTGATCGATTCCGCGATTTCCGAGGATGCACCCATGCTGGTCCATGAAGGCGGCATCATAAAGGACGGCTTCCAGGATGATATCGATATGCTTCGACATGCCAAGACCGAAGGCAAAAGCTGGCTGGCTGAGTTGGAAGCAACCGACCGTGAACGCACCGGTATCAAGAACCTGAAGATCAAATACAACAAGGTTTTCGGATACTATTTCGAAGTGACCAATTCCTTTAAGGATCTGGTGCCGGAGGATTATATCCGCAAGCAGACCCTGGCCGGCGCTGAGCGTTATACTACGCCTCGCCTGAAGGAACTGGAAGATACCATCTTAAATGCGGAAGATAAGTTAAACGGGCTGGAATACGATGTGTTTTGTGAGATCCGGGAAGCCATCGCATCCGAGATGGAGCGGATCCAGAAGACCGCCAAAGCCATTGCACTGCTGGATGTTTATTGCTCTCTCTCCCTGGTTGCAGAGCGCAATCAGTTTGTACGGCCCAAGATCAATGAAAAGGGTGTGATCCGAATTAAAAACGGTCGCCATCCTGTGGTGGAACAGATGATGGACAATGATCTGTTCATTCCCAATGACACGTTCCTGAACAACCAGAATGATGCCATTTCCATCATCACCGGCCCCAATATGGCCGGAAAAAGCACCTATATGCGCCAGGTGGCTCTGATCGTACTGATGGCGCAGATGGGCAGCTTTGTCCCTGCTTCTTCGGCAGACATCGGTCTGGTGGATCGTATCTTTACCCGTGTGGGCGCATCGGATGATCTGGCCAGCGGACAGTCTACCTTTATGGTGGAGATGAACGAAGTTGCCAATATCCTGCGAAATGCCACATCCAAAAGTCTTCTGATCCTTGATGAGATCGGCCGCGGTACCTCAACCTTTGACGGCCTTAGTATTGCCTGGGCCGTGGTGGAACACATCGCCAACCGTAAGCTTCTGGGTGCAAAAACCCTGTTTGCCACCCATTATCATGAACTCACCGAGCTGGAGGGCAAGATCGACAATGTCAAGAATTATTGTATTGCGGTAAAGGAAAACGGTGATGATATTGTCTTTTTACGAAAGATCGTAGCCGGAGGCGCCGATCGAAGCTATGGTATCCAGGTGGCAAAGCTGGCAGGTTTGCCGGATATGGTGGTGGACAGAGCCCGGGAGATCGCAGAACAGATCTCCGATAATGATATTACGGAAAAGGTCCAGGCCATTTCCATCAATACCTCCAAAGGAGAGAAAAAGAAACCGACCCATTACGACGAAGTGGATCTGCAACAGATGTCTCTGTTTGCCACCACTTCCGATGAGGACATCCTGAAGGAACTGGAAGAAGTGGATATTTCCAATCTGACCCCACTGGATGCCTTAAATACCTTATACCGGTTACAGAACAAAGTGAAAAATCGCTGGTCTTTATAGTCTCCGGCAGAAAGGAAACATATGACGGTCATAAATATTCTCGATCATAATACAGTCGACCGCATAGCGGCAGGAGAGGTTGTGGAACGTCCTTTTTCCGTGGTGAAGGAACTGACGGAAAACGCCATGGATGCCGGCGCCGATCATATCAGCGTGGAGATTAAGGACGGCGGGATCTCTTTTATCCGCGTTACGGATAACGGAAGCGGCATAGACCCCACCCAGATCGAAAAGGCATTCCTTCGTCATGCAACCAGTAAGATCAAGGATGCTGAGGATTTGGGGCATATTACCAGCCTTGGCTTTCGGGGAGAAGCTTTATCCAGCATCTCTTCGGTTTCCCAGGTGGAAGTGATCACAAAGACCCGGGAAGCTCTGACGGGTATCCGCTATGAAAACAGCGGCGGAAACGGTGGAGAGATCTCGGAAGTAGGAGCGCCCGACGGAACCACCATGGTGGTGCGAAACCTCTTTTACAATACCCCGGTAAGACGTAAGTTTTTAAAAAGTGCTACCACGGAAGCCTCTTACATCACGGAACTGATGGAACATCTGATGCTTTCCCATCCGGATGTATCCTTCCAGTACAAGGTTGGAAATCAGCTAAAATACCACACCACCGGAAACGGGGATCTGAAGGAAGTGATCTATCGGATCTACGGAAAGGAATTTTCCGACCATATCATTCCCATAGAAGCTGAGGTGAGCGGCCTTTGCATCAGCGGCTTTTTGGGAAAGCCCATTTGCAACCGCTCCAACCGTACCTATGAGTTGACCTTTATCAACGGACGGTTTGTGAAAAGTACGCTGCTGCAGAAAGCAATTGAAGACGGTTATCACCGGTATCTGATGCAGCATCAGTATCCTTTTGTGGTCCTGCATATTCAGATCGATCCGGATCTCATTGATGTAAACGTTCATCCCACCAAGATGGATGTGCGTTTTTCCAATTCCCAGTATGTCTTTGATTTCCTTGCCGGAAACATTGCGGGAACTCTTAAGATCAACGATATGGTTCCCGATACCATTCTTTCCACGGAAAAAACACGGGAGGAGATCAAAGAGGAGGTTCAAAAGGAGCAGGAAGCCTTAAAGCAAAGTGCGGCGGAACCTTTTGAGGTGCAGCGTATAAAGCTGCAGGAAGTAACGGAAGAGCGTAAGGTACTTGGTACTGCTCCCGCTGCGCCGGAAGAAAAGAAACCGCTCCCTACCTTGCTTAAAACCAGAGAACAGATCTTTGTGGAGAAACCGGTATTCGAAGAGTTAAATATCCACAGCGAGCCGGTGCAGATGGAAATGCCCATACCGGAACCGGTTTTGCAGGAGGAGAGCATTCCCTATAAAAGTGCGCCTGTCTTTAAGATCTACGGACAGATCTTTGATACCTATCTGCTGATCGGTTACAACGATACGTTTTATATCTGTGATCAGCATGCCGCCCATGAGAAGGTGAATTTTGAACGTTTTATGAAGCGTTTAAAAGAGGATGGCAAAGTTCCTTCCCAGCTGATCTCCCCGCCGGTGATCCTTTCCCTTCCCGGAAAAGAGATGGCGGCACTGGAAGAATACAACGATGAACTGTTAAAAATGGGCTTTGTCATCGAACAGTTCGGCGGCAATGAGATCGCCGTCCGGGAAGCGCCCATGGATCTGTATTCCAATCAGCTGCAGGAGCTGATCCATGAGATCCTGGATACCTGTGCGGAAGGAACCTTCCGCGGTAATTCCGAACTGGTGGAAAACCGCATTGCCACCATGGCCTGCAAAGCCTCGATCAAAGGCAATCAGAGAATCTCCATGGCAGAAGCGGAGGAGCTTTTAAAGGAACTGTTTACCCTGGAAAATCCCTATCTGTGCCCTCACGGAAGACCGACCATGATCTCCATGACCAGGCAGGATCTGGATAAAAAGTTTAAACGGATCCTATAAGGAGATTTATGTTAGTGATATTAACCGGACCGACGGCTGTGGGAAAAACAGCCCTGTCCATTTCCCTGGCAAAGGAATTAAAGGGAGAGATCATTTCCGCAGATTCCTGTCAGGTCTATCAGCAGCTTAATATTGGTTCGGCAAAGATCCGTCCGGAGGAGATGGAGGGCGTCCCCCATCATCTCATTGATGCATATCCACCGGATGAACCCTTTCATGTGTTTGCTTTTCAGCAGGAAGCAAAGCGTCTGATAAGAGAGATCGAAGGCAGGGGACATACACCCATGATCGTCGGAGGAACCGGATTTTATATCCAGTCCGTGCTGTATGATATCGATTTCAGCAAGGAAGTGGACCATTCCTATCGGAAAGAGCTGGAGGAGCAGGCTCTTACCGAAGAAGGCCGACATGCGTTGTGGCTTAAGCTGCAGCAGGTCGATCCGGATTACTGTGCCGAATGCCATGAAAACAATTCCAAACGGATCATCCGTGCCCTGGAATTTTATAAGCAGAACGGTTATCCCATTTCCCGGCATAATGAGGAGCAGCGGGAGAAAACATCTCCCTATGATTTCCGCTATTATGTGTTGACCATGGACCGGGGAAAGTTATATGAACGCATCGATAGGCGCGTGGATCAGATGATGGAGGAAGGCCTGTTAAAGGAAGTAGAACACTTAAAAGAAATGGGCTATTCCAGAGATCTGTTGTCTATGCAGGCTTTGGGATATAAACAGATCTACGCTTATCTGGACGGGGAATGTACCCTGGAGGAAGCGGTGGATGCCATCAAGGAAAACACCAGGCATTTTGCCAAAAGACAGCTTACCTGGTTTCGAAGAGAAAAAGATGTGATCTGGCTGGATAAGGATGCCTTTGCATCGGAAGAAGCCATATTACAGTTTATACTAGAGGATTTAAAGAAGATATGACCATTACAGAAAGTTACAAGCAGCTTAACATTTCATCAGAAGTATACGATTTTTGCCAGGAGATCTGGGAATCTCTTGGGGAGCGCTTTGCAAAGATCGATGCCATTTCCGAATACAATCAGTTAAAGGTATTAGGGGCCATGCAGGCCCATCAGGTTTCCGAAGCCTGCATGCTGGGAACCACCGGATACGGATACAACGATATCGGCAGAGATACCCTGGAAGCCGTTTATGCAGATCTTTTCCATACCGAGGATGCCCTGGTGCGTCCCCAGATCACCTGCGGAACCCACGCTCTGGCCCTTGCGCTTATGAGTAACCTGCGGCCGGGAGATGAACTGTTATCTCCTGTTGGAAAGCCCTATGATACCCTGGAGGAAGTCATCGGCATCCGTCCTTCCACCGGATCTTTAGCGGAGTACGGTGTATCCTACAAGCAGGTAGACCTGCTTTTCGACGGATCCTTTGATTATGAAAATATCCGAAAAGCCATCGGCCCCAAAACCCATCTGGTCACCATCCAGCGCTCCAAAGGCTATCAGACCCGTCCTACCTTGTCAGTGGAGCGGATCGGGGAACTGATCGCTTTTATCAAGGACATCAAGCCCGATGTGATCTGTATGGTGGATAACTGCTACGGAGAATTTGTGGAAACCATTGAACCCACGGATGTGGGAGCTGATATGGTGGTCGGTTCCCTTATAAAGAATCCGGGCGGCGGTCTGGCTCCCATCGGAGGCTATATAGCCGGTAAAAAAGCCTGTGTGGAAAATGCAGCCTTTCGTCTGACCAGTCCCGGACTTGGCAAGGAAGTCGGTGCGTCACTGGGCATTTTAAAGGACTTTTATCAGGGGCTGTTCCTGGCACCAAATGTTACTGCCAATGCCTTAAAGGGCGCCATCTTTGCTGCCAATTGTTTTGAAAAGCTTGGTTTTTCCACCGTTCCAAACGGGACGGAAGAGCGCTTCGACATCATTCAGGCCGTTACCTTTGGCTCTGCGGATGCTCTGGTAGCCTTCTGCGAAGGCATTCAGGCGGCTTCTCCGGTGGATTCCCATGTTCGTCCGGAGCCCTGGCCTATGCCCGGTTACGACTCGGATGTGATCATGGCAGCCGGTGCCTTTGTTTCCGGTTCTTCCATCGAACTGTCTGCGGACGGCCCCTTAAGAGAGCCCTATGCCGCTTATTTCCAGGGCGGTCTTACCTGGCAGCATGCAAAGTTCGGTATCATGCGTTCCGTACAGCAACTGGCTGATAAAGGTCTGGTTCGACTTACACGCTGATCTGTGATAAAATAATTTAGTTCTGAACTTCTTTGAATGCCCGGAGAGCAGAAGAAGAAGTTATGTATATGATCAAA
>JAILDL010000087.1 GCA_024689465.1 Lachnospiraceae bacterium | reverse complement strand
CGATTTGATGTATGCCTTTGATCTGTATGACTGGTACCGTCCGGATGTGGAGAAAAACCTGCACGGACAGGTAAATGTGGGCCTTACAGGGTTCAAATGCCGGATCGGAAAGGACCAGCTTCCCGCCGGAGAGTATGAGATTGGCATGCTGGTTGCGAAGCATTATTCCTATGAGCGGATCGTCAACTGGAACGATCGGATGACTCTGACGGTTCCTAACGCGGATAGGAACGATCCGTAAGACTCCAACAAGAAAAGAAGAATAAGAAACCAATCGAAATAAAAACTATTCGAAAAGTGAGCAGTACTTTGGAAAACAATCACAACGAAATCGAGAACTGCATAGAGAAGGAACGGGCCAGAAACAACGAACTGGTGCAGCGTCTGTCTGAAGTAGAGGAAAAGAACCGCCAGCTGGAAGCAGAGCTAAAGGACATTAAGAGTAACTTTGCCTGGAGAGCGACGGGACCTGCCAGACGCATGACGGATAAGATCGGAAAGCAGGTGGAGCGGGTTCGCAACCAGGGCAGCCTTCGAGGGGTTCTGTCCAAGATCCGCTGGAAGATGCAGCAGAAAAAGTGTGCCAAGCGGTACGGGAAAGCCAGCTTTCCTTCGGAGGAGACTATCCGGAGAGAAAAGGAGACGGCTTTTGATGAGATGCCTCTCATCAGCATCCTGACGCCCGTCTATAACAACTCTGAGGAGTTTACCAGACAGCTCCTGGATTCCATCTTAAACCAAACCTATGAGAACTGGCAGCTGTGCCTGGCAGACGGATCGGATGAAGCCCACAGTTACATTCGGGACATTGTAAAGGAATATCAAAAGAAGGATCTGGAACAGATCGCCTACTCCAAGGGAACCCATTTTGAGACCCGGCCGGTAGAAAGCCGGATCACTTATCAGAAACTTAAGAAAAACAACGGCATCTCCGGGAATACCAATGAATGCCTGAAACTGGCCAGGGGAAGCTACATCGGCCTGATTGATCAGGACGATCTGCTCCATCCGGAAGCTCTGTTTTTCTATGTAGAAGCTATAAATAAATTAAATGCAGATTATATTTATTCGGACGAAGTGACCTTCTCCGGAAACGATATCGACCACATGCTGACCATGCATTTTAAGCCGGATTATGCGGTGGATAACCTGCGTGCCAACAATTATATCTGCCATTTCAGCTGCTTTAAGAGAAGCCTGCTGGAAGGTACGGAGCTGTTTCGTACGAAGTTTGACGGCAGCCAGGACCACGATATGATCCTGCGCCTGACCGATGAAGCAAAACACATTGTACACATCCCGAAGATGCTGTACTACTGGCGAAGCCATGCAGGAAGTGTCGCTTCCGGCATTGAAGCCAAGCCCTATGCCATTGAGGCTGCCAGAGGAGCGGTAGCAGATCACCTGCGCCGCCATGGCTATGAGAACTTCCGGATCACCAGTACCCGGGCGTTCCCGACCATCTTTAAGATCAGTTATGCTATCCAGGGAAAGCCGCTTGTTTCCGTGGTGATCCCCACCTGTGAGCATAAGGAAGATCTGGACCGTTGTATCCGCTCCATTCTGGAAAAGACGGTTTATGACAACTATGAGATCATCGTTGTGGAAAACCACAGCAAAAGCGATGAGATCCGTGGATATTATGAGGAAATTCAGAAAAAGGATACCCGCGTAAAGGTGGTGGACTACTCCGCCGAGCATCCGGGAGAGGAAGGCTTTAACTACTCCAAGGCGGTCAATTACGGTGTTGCCCATTCTGCCGGAGAGGTAGTACTTCTCCTGAACAACGATGTGGAGGTCATTTCCTCTGCATGGATGGAAGAAATGCTGATGTATGCCCAGCGGGAAGATGTTGGCGCGGTAGGTGCCAAGCTGTATTTCCCCAACGGAAAGATCCAGCATGCAGGCGTTGTCCTGGGACTGGGTGCACACCGCACCGCCGGCCATTCCCATTACAATCAGCCGGGCAGAGCCCTGGGATACATGGGTCGCCTTTGCTACACCCAGAACGTGTCGGCCGTGACCGGTGCCTGCCTCATGGTACGGCGCTCGGTTTACGATGCGGTGGGAGGTTTTGACGAAGGCTTTGCCGTTTCCTTAAACGATGTGGACTTTTGCCTGAAACTTCGG
>JAILDL010000111.1 GCA_024689465.1 Lachnospiraceae bacterium | reverse complement strand
CCTGATAATCTACAGTAATAGCAGATACGGCAGGGGTAACAGCAGTATCGAAGCTGTTATCAACTACCAGAGAACCATCAGCCAGACCGGCAAACAGTTCATCATACTTCTCCTGGGTAAAGGTGGAGAACTTGCTGGTCTCCATAGGAAGGCCTACACAACCCTCAGCTGCACCGAGAGTGGTTTCCTTTCCTGCGTAAGCAGAGGAGAACTTCCAACCGTTTTCCTTGGCATCTGCCAGGGTAACCTTTACGGAGTTAGCCAGGGACTTCATAGCGGAAGTAACCACTACGTTTGCATCCAAGTTGGACTGGTCAACGTCTACACCGATCATCTTGCCGTTGTTAGCCTGTGCTGCTGCCAGACAGGAGTTGCAGATCGAACCGCCGCATGCGAATACAACTTCGGTTCCTTCGGAATACCAGCTGTCCATCTTAGCCTTGATGTCATCGTTTGCTACGAAAGATCCGGAATACCAGTACTTGATGTTAACGCCTTCTGCGCCGGTATCCTGAGCAGCCTGCTCAGCACCCTGTACAAAACCGTAACCGTAACGAACAACTGCAGGAACAGCCATACCGCCAAGGAAACCGATCTCCTTGTAACCATCGGTAACTGCTGCATAACCTGCAAGATAACCTGCCTGCTCTTCCTTGAAAGTGATCAGAGCGGTGTTGGAAGCAGGGTTAGCCAGATCACCAACGCTGACATCGATTGCCAGGAAGGATACATCCGGATACTTGTCCTGTGCCTCAGCCAGAGCACCTGCGAACAGGTAACCAGCCATAACAACTACCTTTGCGCCGTCCTTTACAGCATTGCCCATCTGCTCTACACGACCTGCATCGGAATCCTCTGAAGGCTTGTAGTAATTAGCGACCAGACCATTTGCAGAAGCAAACTCCTGCACACCGGCCCATGTGTACTGATTGAAAGACTGATCGTCGATGTTACCTACATCGGTAACAAATGCAATATCGGTTGTATTGCCGCTTTCAGCTGCTGCTGTGTTGTCTGCGGGTGCAGACGCGTTGGAACCGCAACCTGCTAAGGACAGTACCATAGCGGCAGCGAGAACCAGGGATAAAACTCTCTTCTTCATATAATGCCTCCGTGTAAAATGTGACCTGTACCGGACAAAAACACCGTCCCGTACAAATCTGTCTACATTTATCATCAGACAGTATACATGGAATCCATTTGGTTGACAAGTTGATTCGTTAAAGCCCCAAAGTGCCTTGATCAGTCTTCTTCCTCCATATATTCAATGTACTCTCCCTCATCGCAGAACAGACGATAGCTCCCTTCCACATAACCCATATAACCGTTTTCCACACTGTATCCTTTCATAAAAAAGACCTCCTAAACAAAACCGGGTTTTCATTACCTGGTTTTAATTTAGCAGGCCTTGTGTCCCATAAAACGGACTCTAATCTTCTATGATGCGGTTTCTTCCGCCGTTTTTTCCTTCGTAAAGGCGGGTATCCGCTCGGGATACCACTTCATCGATGGTGCGGGTGGTATCTCCTTCCACGATACCGAAGGTCATGGTCACCTTGATGATCTCCCCGGTTTCCGTGGGAATGTTCATCTCACAGATCTGCTCCAGCATATCCTGCAGCACTTCCGCGCCGCCGCTTTTTCCCATGTCTTCGAAGATGAACAGAAACTCCTCGCCGCCCCAGCGTACCGGAACGCCCTTTCCGCCCATATTCTTGCGGAAGACATCCGCCACGCTCTTTAATACCAGATCCCCGTACTCATGGCCGTAGGTATCGTTGACCTTCTTGAAATAATCGATATCGCCGATGGCAATGGCAAACTGCTGCCCGGTTCGGGCGCACCTCTTCCAGGTATCTGCCAGGCGGGTATTTCCGTATCGGCGGTTGTACAGACCGGTAAGGGCATCCTTTTCGATAAGATCCCGCAGGGATTTTTCCATCTCCACTGCAGAGGTGCCCATTTTTCCGATCTCGTCGTTCCGTTTGCTCACGGAAGGATCCAGGGTTGCGGTCAGCCGTCCTCTGGATACCTGGAACAGGAACTGTTCCATCTTCTTAAGGGCATTTAAAACGCTCTGGCTGTACAGGAAGCTGACAATGGCCGCTACCACCGCACCGATGGCGCACAGAAGGGAAATGGGCCAGATCACGGAGCTAACCGCTCCGCGCACCGTTGCCGTAGGGGTCGCCACGCCGATCATGCCAAACAGCTCTCCGTTGGCATTATAAAGGGGTCTGTAGTAAGCAAAAAACTGCATGTCACCGATGGCCACTCCGGAGTAGAAAACTTCTTCCTTTTCTCCCAGAACGGTTTCCCGGATCACGGTATGCACGCCGGTTCCTTCCACCCGCTCATGCTCCTTATTATGCACGGTGGTCAGTACGCGGGCATCCTGGTAAAACAGCGTGATATCGATTTCCGTCTTTTCCCGGTATGCATCCAAAAGCTCGTAATGGCCGGACAGGATCTGCTCTCCCTTGCAGAACAGCAGGCCGTTGTCTGTGGAAACCATCTCGTAATCGCCGGGATAGTAGGTATCCAGGGTCGTCTCAACCGCCAGCGCCATATTTTTCAGTTTGGTCTTTACCTGTTTTTCCACCGCCATGCGCACCAGATAGGACGAAGCCACGCCGATCACCAGACTCAGCAGGATCAGCGGCATCAGGGCCATGGTCAGAAACGGCCCGGTAATGCTTCCGGTTTTGGCTTTTTGCTTTCCCTTTTCCTTTGTCACAGCAGTTCCTCCTCCATACTCTGCAGTAGCTCTTCCACTGCATGCATGATGTTCTCTTCTGTCTTTTCTCTCAGCTCCGCTTTCTCATATTTTCCGTAAAAGGCGGGTGTCCCCTTACTCTGGAAGGACAATTGCCCCTTTTGTCTTGCAAGAAGAGAGGGGATCCCCTCGGGCTTTAATCCGGCGTCCGGCTTTAACAGGATGGAGATCTCCTCATTTTTGGCCCGCAGCTCCGTAATATAGAGGCGGTGTGCTCTTCCCCGCATTCGGGAAATGCGCATCAGGTTCTGTACCGAAGACGGAATCTCTCCGAACCGGTCCAGCAGTTCTTCCCGCACATCCTCGCACTCGCTGTCACTTTCTATATCGGCGATCCGTTTGTAAATATCCAGCTTCTGTACTTCGTTGGCAATATAGGAGGGCGGGATGAAGGCGTCCACGTCCAGATCCACGCTGGTCACAAAGTCCTCCCGGATATCCACTCCCTTCAGGGTCTTGACCGCTTCATCCAGCATCTTGCAGTACAGATCGTATCCCACCGCCGCCATATGGCCGTGCTGCTCCTTGCCCAGAAGGTTTCCGGCGCCGCGGATCTCCAGATCCCGCATGGCGATCTTGAAGCCGCTGCCCAGCTCCGTAAATTCCCGGATAGCCGTCAGTCGCTTTTCCGCCACTTCCTTTAACATCTTGTTCTTGCGGTACATGAGGAAGGCATAAGCGGTCCGGTTGCTCCGGCCCACGCGCCCCCTGAGCTGATACAGCTGGGAAAGCCCCATGGCATCGGAATCATGAATGATCATGGTATTTACATTGGAAATATCCAAGCCGGTCTCGATGATGGTAGTAGTCACCAGGACATCAATGTCTCCGCTGATAAAATCCACCATGATCTTTTCCAGCTCACTCTCCTTCATCTGCCCGTGGGCAAAAGCCACATTGGCTTCCGGCACCAGCTTCTGGATCTGGGATGCCACATCGGCAATGTTGTTCACCTTGTTGTAAACATAATAGATCTGTCCGCCTCTGGAGAGCTCCCTGGTAATGGCTTCCCGGACCATCTCCTCGTTGTACTCACATACAAAGGTCTGAATGGGCACACGCTCATTGGGTGCTTCTTCCAGTACGCTCATATCCCGGATGCCGATGAGGGACATATGCAGGGTACGGGGAATGGGGGTTGCGGTAAGGGTCAGCACATCCACGTTTTCCCGCATCTTTTTAATCTTTTCCTTATGGGTTACGCCGAAACGCTGCTCTTCGTCAATGACTAAAAGCCCCAGATCCTTAAAAGTCACATCCTTGGATAGGAGTCTGTGGGTACCGATGACGATGTCTGCCTTTCCCTGGGACAGCCTTTCCAGTGTCTTTTTCTGCTCTGCTGCCGTACGGAATCTGGAGAGCATCTCCACCCGCACAGGGAAATCCTTCATCCGCTGGGTGAAGGTATTGTAATGCTGCTGTGCCAGGATGGTGGTGGGTACCAGAAAGGCCACCTGTTTTCCGTCCTGAATGGCTTTAAAAGCAGCCCGGATGGCGATCTCGGTCTTGCCGTAGCCTACGTCGCCGCAGATCAGACGATCCATGATCTTCGTACTTTCCATGTCCTTCTTGGTATCGGCGATGGCATTTAACTGATCCTCCGTTTCCTCAAAGGGGAAGGATTCTTCAAACTCCCGCTGCCATACGGTGTCTGCGCCGAAGGAAAAGCCCTTTTCCTGGTTTCGCAGGGCATACAATTCCACCAGATCCTGGGCCACAACGCCCACCGCTTCCCGTACCTTGCTCTTGGTCCGGGCCCACTCCTGTGTTCCCAGCTTGTTCAGCTTGGGTTTTTTGGCATCGGCGGAAGCATATTTCTGGATCACGTCCAAGCCGGTTGCGGGAATATAGAGATTTCCGCCGTCTCCGTACTCGATCTTCAGGTAGTCCTTGACCACATGGTCCGACTCCACCTTCTCGATCCCCTTATAGATGCCCAGGCCGTGGTTTTCATGGACGACGTAATCGCCCACCTTCAGGTCATTGAAATCCTGGATCTTCTGGCCTTCGTACTGTCTCTTTTTCTTCTTCTTTTTCTTCTCCGCGCCGAAGATATCGCTTTCCGTGATCACCACGAACTTTAGCATGGGATAGGAAAAGCCCTTCAGGACACGGCCGTAAAACAATGCCACTTCCCCGGGTTGCAGCTCTCTGTCCGGGTTCTCGGTATAAAAAGCGGTCAGATCCTGGTCCAGAAGATCTCCCGCCAGACGCTTTGCCCTGGTACGGGAACCGGATAACACCAGCACCCGATAGCCTTCCTTGCAATAGCGCTTTAAGTCCTTTACCAGCAGTTCAAAGGACTGGTTGTAGGACGCCACCCCTACTGCGGGAATATCGAATTTGGCCCGGGGCTTGAAAATGCCGGTCCGGAAATCCAATGCCGATAAGGTCACTGTATGATACTTCTGCAGACAGGCCGCCACCTTCTCCTTTTCCAGCAGAAGGGATGTCTGGCCGGGAAGGATATAGCCCTTTTCCAGACGGTGGCTCATACTGTCCCGAAACTCCGCTTCAATGGCAGAAGCATGCTCTTCCACACGGGTGGGTTCTTCAATGAAAATGCCGGTCTTTTTCGGATCAAACAGGGTAAGGAACACATCGGTGGAGGGATAAAAGTAGGCCAGATAACTGTCCAGGTTCACCGAGGCACGGAGTTCTACCGCCTGTTCCTCCAGCTCTCTCACCGATGTCTCGATGCGATGGGCTTCTTCGGTGCGAAACTCCTTTCGCAGTACTTCCCCGTGTTTTTTTGCTTCCTTCCGGATCCGGGCAAAGCCCTCCCGCAACTGATCCTCTGTCAGGATCATCTCGGAAGCGGGATAGATGGAAATAGATTCCAGGGATTCGATGGAGCGCTGACTCAGCAGATCGAAGCTGCGGATGGATTCGATCTCGTCTCCCCACAATTCGATACGGTAGGGGTTTTCCTCGGTAAGATCAAAAACGTCGATGATCCCGCCTCGGATGGAAAACTGTCCCGGCGCTTCCACCTGGTAGTTTTTCTCATACCCCATGGTGATCAGGGTTTTGGCAAATTCGTGCTCGTCGATCGTGCTTCTCTTATCCACAGACAGCACATGTTCCGCAATGGTTCCTACGGGAATGATGGGCATCATCAGGGTATCAAAGGTGGTTACGATGGTGCAGGGTCTTCCTTCCAAAAGCCTTCTGAGCACCTTCATCCGCTGGATGGTCAGTTCATTGCTGTGGATATCCGCTTCGTAAAAGATGAGATCCCTGGCGGGAAATATAGTGACATTTCTGTCATAAAGTTTGAAGTCCTCGTAGATCTCCCGGGTGCGCTGTTCGCTGTAGGTAATGATCAGCTTATAGCGCATCTTCTCTCCCAGCGTCCCTGCCACGTGGAACTTCTGGGAATCGATACAGCCGGTCAGGGCAACGATGCCCTCTTCCTGTATGCTTTTTTCAATTTCTTCGTATTCTCCAAGTTCACGGAGTGGTGCTGTCAGTATTCTCATCAGGGTTCTTCGGTTTCTTCTCTTTTCTGGTATTGTAACGGTTCATGGCCAGGGAAACATCCTCCCGTACCATCAGCTCCAGGGCATCGGCTGCCTGCAAAAAGCTCTGCTCCATTTCCTTTTTTTCCTCGCCGGAAAAATGGCCCAGCACATAGTCCGCCAGATCGTATCCTTCCGGCTTTTGTCCTACCCCCATGCGCAATCTGGGAAACTGGGTGGTCCCGGTATGGAGGATGATGTTTTTCAGTCCGTTGTGCCCGCCGGCACTGCCGTTTTTGCGGATACGGATATGCCCCACCGGAAGATCGATGTCGTCGGAAACCACGATCAGGCTTTCCTCCGGATCCAGCTTATAGAAATCCAGAAGAGCGCGAATGGCTTCTCCGCTAAGGTTCATATAGGTCTGGGGTTTTACCAACAGCACCTTTTCTCCGGCAATAAAGCCCTTTGCCACCAGGGCCTTTCCTTCCTTTCCGAAGGAAGTGGCGCCGATCTTTGCAGCCAGCTTATCCACGATCTCAAACCCTACGTTGTGTCTGGTGTTTTCATATTCTTTGCCCGGATTGCCCAGGCCTGCGATAATGATCATATGATTCTTTCTTTCCTTGGTGTACTTTACCAAAAGGATACCTCATTTCCCGAAGATTTGCACGAAAAAGGGGATATATGACGCATATGTCATATATCCCCGCTCTCTTTGGATCCTCAGGATTCCAGACTATAATAACTGTCCAGGATCTTTGTCTGCAAACGGCCGCGCATCTCGGCATTGATGGGATGGGCAATGTCCCGGTATTCCCCGCTGACTACCTTTTTGCTGGGCATGGCGATGAAAAGACCTTTTTCTCCTTCGATCACCTTGATGTCGTGAATGACCAGCTCATCGTCGAAGGTAACGGAAGCGACTGCTTTCATTTTTCCTTCTTTTTCCATCTTCCGAACGCGTACATCTGTAATTTCCATGGTGCTCCCCCCTGTGTCGGCTTATGCCTTGAATCAAATAACGTATCGGTCGTTTCTCTCTATTACAATCTTGATGCCGTCTTCACCCTTGTAATAGGAGTTGGCCCGAATGGTGCCTCTGCTTTCTACAATACAGTTCTCGATGTGTGTATTGTCCCCAATATAGACATCATTCAGGATTATGGAATTGCGTATGTAGCAATTATTCCCTATATAAGATTGTTTAAAGATCACGGAGTCTTCGATGACACCGTTTACGATACAGCCGCTGGAGATCAGGCTGTTGTGTACCTTGGCCCCCGGATTGAACTTTGCCGGCGGCAGATCATCCACCTTGCTGTAGATATCCGGATATTCCTTGAAGAAGTAGTTGCGGATGCCGGTGTTTAAGAAGTCCATGTTGGTCTGGAAGTAGTCTTCCACAGAAGCGATGTTCCTCCAGTAATCCGTCATCTTGTATCCGTAGATCTTCTTGATATCCTTGTAACGTACCAGAATGTCCCGTACGAAATCGTACCGGTCCTCTTCGGCGCTGCGCTCGATCATCTCGATGAGCTGTCTTCTGCGGACTACGTAGATACCGCAGGAAATGGTATTGGAATGGGCAACCAGAGGTTTCTCCTCAAAGTTGACCACCCGCATGTCCCCATCCAGTTCCACGGTGCCGTAGCGCTCCGCAGGTTCTGACTCGGGCAGATCCTTGCAGACAATGGTGATGTCCGCTTTCTTCTCGATGTGATATTCCAGCACCTTGGCGTAGTCCATTTTGTAAACACAATCCGCGGAGGTGATGATCACATAGGGTTCATGGCTTTCCTTTAAAAAGGGAAGGTTCTGATACAGAGCATCTGCGGTTCCCCGATACCAGAAGCTGTTTTCCGCCGTAACAGTGGGGGTGAAGACGAACAGTCCTCCCTGCTTTCTACCGAAATCCCACCATTTGGAGGAGATCAGGTGCTTATTTAAGCTGCCTGCATTGTACTGTGTAAATACCGCTACCTTCTGTACATGAGAATTGCTCATATTACTTAAGGCAAAGTCGATACTGCGGTAGCTCCCTGCTATGGGCATTGCGCCGATGGCACGCTTCTGAGAGAGTTCTCGCATTCTATGATTGTTGCCGCCTGCCAGGATGATTCCGATTGCTCTCATATTCCGTCGCTCTCCTTAATCAATGTTTTTCCGCTTTCCAGCCGGTTATCGGGATAATCGCCGGTTACGGTCTCACCGGATACGCAGCAGTTCTTTCCGATCCGAACATTGCCGGGAATGACACTCTTTTCACCGATGGTTACCAGGCCTCCGCAATAGATATGGGGATCGGTCTCGTTTTCCCGATCTTCTCCGTCGCCCAGTACCACATTATCGCCAATGACTGCGTTTTCCGCCACAATGGCTTTATTCAGGATACAGTTCTTTCCGATCACTGCTCCGTTCATAATGATGGAATCATGCACCTCGGAGTTCTCGCCGATCACGACGTCGCAGCCGATCACCGAGCTGTATACTCTGCCGAAGATATCCGTTCCTTCTCCCAGAATGGATCGCTCGATCTGGGAATCCGCCGACAGATACTGGGGCGGAAGGGCTTCGGATTTGGTATAGATCTTCCAGTATTCCTCATAGAGGTTAAATTCCGGCACGATATCGATCAGCTCCATGTTGGCCTGCCAGTAGCTGGTCAGCGTACCCACATCCTTCCAGTAGCCGTTAAACTCGTACGCATACATGGGCTTGTCCATCTTGTGGCAATACGGAATGATATGCTTTCCGAAATCCAGTCCGGGCTGATCGGCATTGGAGATCAGCGCCTCCTTTAAGGTCTTCCAGTTAAAAATGTAGATACCCATGGATGCCAGATTGCTCCTGGGATTTGCGGGCTTTTCCTCGAAATCGATGATCCGTCTGTCTTCATCGGTGATCATGATACCAAAGCGCTTCGCTTCCTCCATGGGAACGGGCATAACCGCTATGGTCACTTCACTCTTGTTGGCCTTATGGAAGTCCAGCATGACTTCGTAATCCATTTTATAAATATGGTCACCGGAAAGGATCAGGACATAATCGGGATTGTAGCTTTCCATATAGTCCAGATTCTGGTAGATGGCATTGGCCGTGCCGGTATACCATTCGGAATTTTCGATCTTCTCATAGGGAGGCAGTACGGTCACGCCGCCGATGTTACGGTCCAGATCCCAGGGAATACCGATCCCGATATGGGAATTTAACCGCAGCGGCTGATACTGCGTCAGCACACCCACCGTGTCTACTCCGGAATTAATACAATTGCTCAGGGGAAAGTCGATAATACGATATTTACCGCCAAACGCAACCGCCGGCTTTGCCACTTTCGAAGTAAGGACGCCCAGACGGCTCCCCTGACCTCCGGCCAGAAGCATCGCGATCATTTCCTTCTTTACCATGTCTCACACCTCAGTTGTCAGATTTTTGCTGAATTGGTAACTATTATTAGTATACTGTTTTCGTGTAATATTTACAATATTTTCCATTACTTTTTCCATAATTTCGTCATTATACCAATGCTTTCGTACAAAAGTTTAAAAAGTTCAACAAAATCCTTTGCCCCTTACGCCCATTTGGACTTTTCGTAAAAAAAGATTATAATGAAAAGACGCAAACAGCGAATGTTCTCTTTATTAAAAGAGGTATCTTATGTATCAGATCGATCTCAAGCATCCTATCCATATATATTTCATGGGCATCGGCGGCATCAGCATGAGCGGCCTGGCCGAGATCCTGCATTCCAAGGGCTTTCGGGTTTCCGGTTCCGACGCAAAGGAAAGTGACCTGACCCACATCCTGGAAAGCAAGGGGATCCGTGTTTTCTACGGGCAGAAAGCCGAAAATCTGACGGACGATATTGACGTGGTCGTCTGTACCGCAGCCATCCGTCCTGACAATCCGGAATATGTGCGTATGCAGGAAATGGGCCTGCCCCATCTGACCCGTGCCGAGCTTTTGGGACAGATGATGAAATTCTATGAGCTGCCCATTGCCATCAGCGGCACCCACGGCAAGACCACCACGACTTCCATGATCTCGGAAATGCTCCTGCATGCGGATGCCGATCCTACCTTGTCCATCGGCGGCATGCTCAAGTCCATCGGCAGCAACTACCGGGTGGGAAGCGACCGCTACTTCGTACTGGAAGCCTGCGAATATACCAACAGCTTCCTGCACTTCTTCCCGAAGATCGCCCTGATCCTCAATGTGGAAGAAGACCATCTGGATTTCTTTAAGGATATCCGGGACATCCGTTCCTCATTCCACCGTTTTGCCCAGATCCTTCCGGCAGACGGCACGCTGATCATTAACGGTACCATCCCTGATCGGAAAGAGCTGACAGAAGATCTTTCCTGCAGGGTACTGACCTACGGTCCGGACGCTTCCTATGATTACTATCCGGAAGCTATCTCCTACGATGCATTTGCCCATCCCAGTTTTACGGCTGTGGGCCCGGATGGATACCGCCTGCAGGTTACCCTGCATGTTCCGGGAGAGCATAATATCTACAATGCGCTGGCATCCATTGCCTGCGGCAGGCTCCTTTCCCTGTCCGATGAAACCATGGTAAGCGCTCTGGATTCCTTTGGCGGCACGGAGCGGCGTTTTGAAAAGAAGGGTGAATTTAACGGAGTCACGGTCATTGATGACTACGCCCATCATCCCACAGAGATCCGTGCAACCTTAACGGCTGCACAGCATTGTCCTCACGGGAAATTATGGTGCGTGTTCCAGCCCCATACCTATTCCCGTACCAAGTCTTTCCTGAAGGATTTTGCTCAGGCCCTTTCTCTGGCTGATCACGTGGTCCTGGCCGATATCTATGCCGCCAGGGAGACCGATGATCTGGGTATCTCTTCCCGCACCTTGCAGCAGGAGATCCTGGCCCTGGGTAAGCCCTGTGACTACTTTCCCACCTTTGAAGCCATTGAAGATTTTCTGAAAAAAAATTGTACAAAAAATGATCTGTTGATAACTATGGGAGCAGGAGATGTCCATTTAATCGGCGAAAATCTCCTTTCCTGAGTCATCATCCACATTATCCACAACCTGCACGGAGGATATTCCCCATAGGTTGTGGATATTTTTTGCTTTTTTTGTGGATAACCCGTCTCCCGAAATTGTCCCTGTTTTTGGTGCAAATCCCCTTTGATGAAAATGAAAAGACACATTATCCACAATTTACACAATTTTGCCCGATTCCCGAAAACCGCGTAACTGCAAGGAATTTTGGCATTTTTGCCCTTCCCTTTCTCGCAGATGCTATGGTATACTCAGTCTTGCTCCGGTTGGTGCAGGGCGTATGGGGGATACGTCGTAAAGTGCATCCGGCGGCTTATTATATAGAAAATGAAGTGAGGGGTCTATGGGAGAATTGCAAGTTACGGGATCATCGTGTGACGGGTTCACACTGGTCTCCAATCTCTTTATCGACGAGTTTATGAAAGATGCCAACGACGCGCAGCTGAAGGTATATCTCTACCTGCTCCGTGTTCTGGGAAGTGGCCGTTCCACCAGCATCTCTGAAATGGCCGATTTCTTTAACCATACTGAGAAGGATGTCCTGCGTTCCCTGAAATTCTGGGAAAAATGCGGTCTTCTTCATTTAGAATACGATGCGAATAAAGAACTGACAGGAATGTCAATAAATTCCTGCATCCGCTCTGCTCTTGGACAGAACACCGTTCCCGCTACAGGAGCAACTGTTTCTGCAGGGGACGTTCCTGCCGTTGCTACCGCTGTGGCTCCTGCCACTAAGGATGAGGAGAAAGTCCTTGTCATGGATACCGCCAGAGGGCGTTCCAGCGCCGACTGCTCTGCCGAGAAGCTTTCCGCGTTTAAGAAAACCGAAAAGGCACGGCAGCTGATCTTTGTGGTTCAGCAGTATATTCCCCACCCGCTGTCCACCGCAGATCTGCGCAGCATTTACTTTATGAGTGATGAACTGGGTATGAGCGATGATCTCATCGATTACCTGGTGCAGTACTGTGTGGAACGGGATAAGGCGGATTTCCGCTATATGGAAAAGGTAGCCTTAAACTGGTCTTCCCAGCAGATCACCACCGCCAAGCAGGCTGCAGCCTTTGCCCGCAAGTACGACAAGACCATCTATACCGTCATGAAGGCCCTGGGTAAGAACTCCGATCCCACCGATCAGGAAGTAGCCTTTATCAAGCGCTGGATGGGAGATTTCGGCCTTTCCAAGGATCTGATCCTGGAAGCCTGCAACCGTACCGTACTGGCCACCGACAGCCACCGTTTCTCTTATGCGGACGGTATCTTGTCCAACTGGTATGCCAACGGGGTAAAGACCCTGGCTCAGGTGGAAAAGCAGGACGAAGCACACAAGCAGAGAGCGCAGGAGCGAGCATCCGCAAAAGCTAGTGTATCAAAGGCTCCCACAGATACTTTCTGCCAGATCAATCATCGCAATTATGATTTTGCTTCCTTGGAAAAACAGGCTTTATCCCAGTAAAATAATTATCCGCAACCATGAAAGGTTTGAGTTATGGCGCTTACCAACCGGCAATATGATGATCTGATTCATGAATATGAAGTAAAGCAACTAGCCCGTACCCACCTGATTGCTGAACGCACCCAGGAAGTATACGAAAAAGTAGACGGTTATAAAGAACTGGACGAATCTCTGGCTTCCCTTGGGCCGACCTATACAAAAAGGCTCTTATCCGGAGAGGATTCCGCGTCTGCGGAGCTTCATGCTCAAATTCAGGATATTAAAGATATGAAAGCGCACCTGTTAAAGGGTGCCGGTTTTCCCGCGGATTATCTGAATCCTCCTTATGAATGCCCTGATTGTAAGGATACCGGTTTTATCGGAAGTGAAAAATGTCACTGTTTTCGGCGGAAAATGCTTTCTATCCTGTATTCCCAGTCCAATATTGAATTGCTGATAAAAGATCAGAACTTTGAATCTCTAGATCGTTCCTATTATAAAGGGGAGGATTTACAACTATTTGACCGTGCGGTGAGAATATGTCACGATTTTATTGAGAACTTTGATACCAAATTCCAAAATCTTCTGTTTTACGGTGATGTGGGTGTTGGCAAAAGCTTCCTTTCCGGTTGTGTTGCAAAGGAATTACTGGAAGCTGGCAAGTCCGTGATCTACTTCAGTGCCAATTCTCTTTTCCGTCAACTTGCACAAAACGCCTTTGATTCCAAGAGCAAAGATGTGCTTTACAGTTTTTTGGAAGACTTATATAATTGTGATTTGGTCATAGTGGATGATTTAGGTACAGAGTTGGTAAACTCCTTTGTAAAAAGCGAATTTTTCTCATTTCTCACCGAGCGAAACCTGCGTAGGAAATCTACTATCATTTCCACCAATCTCACGTTTGAGCAAATTACAAAAGAGTATTCGGACCGTGTATTTTCCCGAATATATAATTCTTTTGAAACAGTTAAGCTCACTGGAGATGATATCCGTCTCTTAAAGAAATCCGAATTGTAAAAAAGAAAGAGGTAAAAAATGGCTGCAAATACTGACAAGCGTGACCTGTCCACCATTCCCGTCGGCTCTTTGGGAATCATTCCCTTATCCAGCTGCAAGAACCTGGGCGACAAGGTAGATTTCTACCTGGTAAAGTGGCGTGCAGAACGCGAGAACGAACACAAGGATTCACTGGCATTCCAGGGATACATGCGAGACACCTACATTCTGAAGGCCTCCACTCCCCGTTTCGGATCCGGTGAAGGAAAGGGTCTGATCCAGGAATCCATTCGTGGTATGGACCTGTACATTCTGGTGGACGTTACCAATTATTCCCTGACTTATACTGTCTGCGGCAATGAGAATCACATGTCTCCCGATGATCACTATCAGGATCTGAAGCGTATCATCGCTGCCGTAGAAGGAAAGGCCCGCAAGATCTCCGTGATCATGCCTTTCTTATATGAAGGAAGGCAGCATAAGCGTTCCAACCGGGAATCTCTGGACTGTGCACTGGCTCTGCAGGAGCTGACCCGTATGGGCGTGGATAACATTATCACCTTCGATGCCCACGATCCTCGTGTGCAGAATGCCATTCCCTTAAGCGGTTTCGAAACCGTGCAGCCTACCTATCAGTTTTTAAAAGGTCTTCTGCGTAATGTAAAGGACCTGCAGCTCAATGCAGACCACATGATGGTCATCAGCCCCGACGAAGGCGGTATGGGCCGTGCGATCTACATGGCCAACGTGATCGGCGTGGACATGGGTATGTTCTATAAGAGAAGAGATTACACCCGCATCGTAGACGGACGTAATCCCATTGTTGCCCACGAGTTCTTAGGCTCGGATGTTGAGGGCAAGGATATGATCATCGTAGATGATATGATCTCCTCCGGTGATTCCATGCTGGAGGTTGCAGCTGGACTTAAGGCTCGCAAGGCTCGTAAGATCTTTGTATGCACCACCTTCGGTCTGTTCACCAACGGACTGGACCGCTTCGATAAGGCTTATTCCGAAGGCCTGATCGACCGCGTACTGACCACCAACCTGGTTTACCAGACACCGGAACTGTTATCCCGTGAATGGTATATCAGCTGCGATATGAGCAAGTACATCGCCTACATCATCGATACTTTAAATCACGACTGCTCCATCAGCGATCTGCTGAATCCTTCAGATCGTATCAACAAGCTGCTGACCAAGTATCGTAACGGCGAGACGATCTAACGGAAGGGTAGAAATGGCAACATTTCTATGATGCGCAAGCGTAAGGCGCGACATAAAGAAACACCGGGAACCTAGAGGGTTGGTTCCCGGTGTTTTTTTGCAAACATTTTTTATCCTTTGATTCCGGTGTTGCGGATACCGTCTACCAAATAGCGGTTGAAAAACAGGAAGATCAAAAATACGGGGATCAGCGACAGCGTCGACATGGCGAACATCGCACCGTAATCTGTGATCGAGCTTGCATCCGCAAACAGTTTGATGGCAATGGAGACCGTATAGGACTGGGGTCTGCTGAGGTACAGCAAAGGTCCCATATAATCATCCCATTTCCAATAGAACTGAATGATGACCGTTGTGACGATGGATGGCTTCATGAGGGGAATTATAATGTGTGTGAAGATGCTGTATTTACTACATCCGTCAATCGTTGCGGCTTCATCCAGCTCTCTGGGTATACCTTTCATAAACTGCATCATCTGATAGATAAAAAACGCTTGACCGCAAAAATAAGGTAATATCAGCGGTACATACCCGGGCACCAGGCCCAGTCTGTAGTAGATCAGGTACTGCGGGATCATGATGACCTGTCCCGGCAGCATCATGGTGGCGATCATACAGGTAAACCAGAATTTCCGTCCCTTAAACTGAATACGGGACAGAGCATAGGATACCAACAGAGAGCTCAGCACGGTGCCAAAGGTGGCAATGATGGTCACAATAAAGGAATTTTTGAAGAAAGTGGCGAATGTTGTTCCGCCAAATCCCTTCCATCCTGTACTGTAATTGGTTGCCTTCAGTGTTTCGGGAATCAGGGCCAGTGTACCTCGCAGGATCTCACTGTTGTCCTTAAAGGAACCGCTGATCATCCATAAAACCGGGTAAATCATCACAAAGCCGAAGGCCAGTACAAAAATGTGATAGATCACCTTTCGTATCACTCTTTTTTCCGACATGGTTCCTCCTACTGATCCGATTCATTGAACACCCAGAATTTGGATGTTTTGAAGATGATTAATGTAATGGCGCCCATCACAAGCAGCATGAACCAGCTCATTGCACAGGCATAGCCCATGTTGTTGTATTTAAACGCCTGGTTGTAAACATAAAGTGCATACAGCATGGTGGAATTGTTGGGTCCGCCTTCTGTAATGATAAAAGCCTGTGTAAATGCCATGAAGGCGGAGATCGTCTGCATGACCAGGTTATACAGGATGATCGGTGACAGGCAGGGCAGCGTGATCTTAAAGAATCGCTGGAAGCCGTTTGCTCCGTCGATCTGTGCCGCTTCATAGTAGACCGCAGGGATTTCCTTTAAGCCGGCGGCAAAAATGATCATGGAGGAGCCAAACTGCCAGACACTCATCAGGATCAGCGGCAGCAGCGCCAGTTTCTGGTCTCCGAACCAGTTGACCCCCTTCAGGCCCTGTGCCTGCAGGATCATATTGATCAGGCCCTTTCTGGCAAACAACTGCTTCCACACCAGTGCCACCGCTACAGAGCCGCCAACCAAAGAAGGAATGTAATACAGCGACCGGTAAAGTGTCACCATCTTGCTCTTTCTGGTGAGCAGAAATGCCACCAGAAGAGCAAAGATCAATTTCATAGGTACGGAAATAAGAACGTAGCGTAGCGTCACTCTCAGGGATTTCAGGAACACCTCATCCTGTAAAAGCATGATGAAATTCTTCAGTCCGGCAAATTCAGCCGTTTTGGTCCCAAGAGAATAATCGGTAAAGGCATAGCGAAAGCTGGTCAGCATCGGGATCAGCGAGAAACAGATGAACCCGAAGATAAACGGAAATGCGAACACATTGCCCACCGTATTTTCATTGTTTATGAACTTATACAGCCTGTTTCCGGTACGGACTGATCGTTTTTGTTCCATATGGTCTTACCCCTAATTTCATTTCCTATTTCTGAGTTGTTTCTAACCTTCTCTTTTACTGCTTAGTTAAAGATTGCCGTTGCATCAGCGTAGGTCTTATCTGCTGCTTCTTCTGCAGAGATCTCGCCGAATGCCACCTGCTGGATGTAGTTGCGGTAATTGTCCACAACCTGATCCTGTCCGTCGGGGCTTAATACGTTGTACTTGTCAGGCATCTTGAATCCGCTGACCTTGTCAACATAGTCGTACATGATCTGCTGGCCGGGTGTTGCGGTTGCAGACAGGGCTGCACGTACTTCGGAATTTACAGGGATACCTCTTTCACCCTGGAGTACATTGTTACAGTCGGTGCTGTTCTGGAACCAGCTGATGAATGCTGCAGCTGCTTCCTTGTGCTGGCTGTCCTGGGATACGCACAGCATCTGAGAAGACTGGATCACAGCGCCGTCAGGACCGTCTGCGGTTACCTTGGGAATGGGCGCCAGTGCCAGTGTTCTGCCGTCTGCCTGGCAATCGTCATAGATGGTAGGGAACTGGTTTACTGCTACCCAGGTCATGGCAGCTTCACCGGTTACGAGGAAATCGTTCTCGATATCGGTGATCTCAGCTTCTGCGCCGGCATCCGGATAGGAGCCGCTCTTGATCATATCCGCACGCATCTGGATATAAGGGGTTAACATCTGTGCATCATCAAAGCCCATGCCGCTTAAGTCAATGTTAAAGAAGGAATACTGACCGACGGTGCCGTGCTCTGCTACATAGGTGGAGCAACCTGCAATGAAATCGCTGCTGCCGAATGCAGAGGAACCGTAGATACCCAGCTTCTCGTGAATGGTCTCGGCTGCTTCATAGTAGTCATCCCAGGTCCAGTTATCTGCAGGAAGCTTCGCACCTGCTTCTTCAAACATCGCGGGATCGTATGCGATACCGTAGGTATTTAAGCCATTGGAAAGGCCGATCTGGTTTCCTTCGGTATCCTGTGTGATCTTTAAGTTGGCATCGGAAATGTTGGTGGTATCTACGATACCGGATGCCATGAACTCATTTAAGAAGCAGATCTTATCCATGTACTGCGGGAAGTTACCGCCCAGCTGGAATACATCCCATACCTGATCGGATGCTACCAGTGTCTTTAACTTGGTAAAGTAATCATCAAAGGAATAATACTCATATTCGATGTGTACATTGGGATGCTCTTTCTCATACATCTCAATGACTTCAATGGTTCTGTCATGTCTGGTCTGAGATCCCCACCAGGCCATGGTCAGAGTAATGTCCTCTTCCGGCTCTGCCGCAACGGTTTCTTCTGCTGCAGGTTCCTCTGCTGCTACGGTGGTTTCTGCTGCTGCTGTTTCTGCCGGTGCGGGTGCTGCTTCCTGTGCAGATCCGCAAGCTGTCAGGCTGATCACCATTGCCATGGACAGCGCGATGCTTAACAATTTCTTTTTCATAGACTACCTTCTCCTTTTTGTGTGTAACCGTTTGTTCTCGTCTTTATGCGCGCTGACGATTCTAAAAACATTTTAGGAAGTGCTCGTGCACAACGATACTAATAAAATATGTTCTTTTGTCCTGTACTACAGATTTCTGAACTATATTTTGGGCAAGAAATCTGTATTATTAAGGGATAATTCGCAAAAACCGAGTATATTTGCACACAAATTCTATGTAATATTGGAATGGAGCACATGGTTTGCATCTTTTGATCGGGGGTATTACATGGACGATTCCGTACAGGTATTGGGAATATTAGGAGAAAATCAGCGGATCCTCAACACACCGGGTTCTACGGAGCCCATCTGTTCCATGAAGGAAGAGGAAAACGCCCACATCACCAGTGTGACCTCTGTTTTGCCGGATAAGTCCGCTATTTATGTGGAAAAACAGGTTCGTATCCCGCCTTTTGCCATGAGTTATGAGCACTACCATTCCTACTGTGAGCTCTTTTACCTGCGCAGCGGCACCTGTACCTATAATGTCAACGGCACTTCCTATCAGCTGGAAGCCGGGGATCTGTTCATCGTCAGTCCCGGAGATTCCCACAGCACGGTTTATCGAGGCAACACCCCCTGTGAGCGTGTGGTCATCTACTGTATGCTTTCTTCGCTTCCTTCCTTTTTTGAAGGCATGCTGCCGGAAATGGCTTCCAGGCTCCATCAGTCCCGAAAGATCGTTTTCCAGAAGCAGTTCTATTCCCGGGTAGATTCCCTGATGCAGCGTCTGGAAGAGGAAAATGCCGCCACGGATCATTACTCCGGTCTGTACATGATCAATCTGTTCATGGAGCTTTGCATCACCATCCAGCGCCACGGCGTCATGAGCTACGAAGCCATGCCGGAACAGCGGAATTACTCCAAGGATATTTCTTCTGCGGTGCAGTACATCACCCGGAACTTTGCCCTGCCCATCTCTCTGGAAAGTACGGCTGCTGCCATCAATCTCTCGCCCACCTATCTGTCCCGTAAGTTTAAGAAGGAAGTGGGCATCACCTTTAAGGAATATCTGAACAATGTGCGCATGCGCCAGGCAGCTCAGATGCTGGTGATCACCGACAACTCCATCACGGCCATCGCAACAGCCTGCGGCTTTAACAGCAGCAATTATTTCAAGGATTCCTTCAAGCGGACCAACGGTATGTCCCCCAGAGAATACCGTAAGCACAACCACATCACCACCAAGCAGTGATCTGCTGTTTATGATTTGTTTAGAAAAATTACACCCCCTCTTAATTGTCATTCCCAGGGTGCTTCCCTATAATGCATGATTAGGAGGGGCCATTTTATGAAAAAACACAAGAAGCTCTTTATCGTTCTGGCAGTGATCCTGGTTTTGATCATTGCATTCTTTCTTTTCCGAAAGGGAAGTTCCGCTACCGGTGCTTTCGGCATGACCAATGTCACCGCAGGCTATCGGGATATCACCACCTACCATACTTTTACCGGTACCATTACGCCGGTAACCGAAAAAAACATTTATGCCGACCTTACCGGGCTTAAGATCGCTCAGGTCAATGTAGAGAAGGGAGATGCTGTAAAAGCAGGCGATGTCCTGTTTGTACTGGATTCCGATTCTCTGGAGGAGACCATTCGGGAAAAGGAAGCTGCCATGGCATCTTCCGCAAAGAGCGCCGATCTGACCCTTCGGCAGGCACAGACCAACTATTCCAATTTTAAGAAAGATCTGGACGATGGTCTCAACACAAGCATCCTGAATGCGCAAAACGCCATGGATAATGCTTACTCAGCGCTCCTGTCTGCGCAGCAAAGCTATGACAATGAAGTGGCATTAAACAACCAGGGGCTTAGTTCCGCCATCCTTTCCGCGCAGGCTTCCGTTTCCTCGACTTATGCTCAGGTGCAGTCGGCGCAGTCCAGTCTGGATAAGGGATTGGGCACCCAGGCTTCCGTGGATGCAGCACTGATCTCCTACAACAATGCTCTGCAAAGCTATGAAGCCGCCAAACAGAATGAAGAAAATACACTGACCAAGCTTTACGACAATCTCATCGCATCCCAGAACAGCTATCTGGCTGCTGTAGATACCTATAATGCTACGGTCCGGACGGTAAACGAACAGCTGCAGACCTATGCTTATCAGGTAGAATCCGCTACGCTGGGCACCGACACCACCTTAAGCGACCTGCAACTGGCCGATCTTAAGAGACAGCTGGAGGACTGCAACGTGGTTTCTCCCATCGACGGTGTGGTCACCACCCTCAGTGCCAAAGAGGGAGATTCCGTAACCGGTGCCGTGCCTCTGGCCATTGTGACCAGCTTTGATCAGCTTCAGGTTAAGATCAATATCAATGAGTACGATATCCTGGGCGTCAGCGAAGGTTCTCCCGTAGATATCATCATCTCCGCTCTGGATAAGACCTATAACGGCACCATCGCGAATATTGCCAAAACAGCTACTTCCAGCAGCGGTGTTTCCTATTTCGAATCCGAAGTACACTTTGATGCAGATAGCGATGCCCGCAGCGGCATGAGCGCGGAAGTAAAGCTGGTGATCCACGACTTAAAACAGGTTCTGGCCATCCCTTCCGAAGCCATCCAGACCGCAACAGACGGTTCCGCTTATGTTAATGTACTGAGTGCAGATGGTAAAGCCATGGAAGAGCGCACCATCGAAGTGGGCGTATCCGACGGCAGCTATACGCAGATCCTTGGCGGCTTGTCAGAGGGTGAAACCATCTATTACACGCCTTCCTTCAACATCCGCTTCAACGTGGAATAACCACTCAGAAAGAGGTATAACATGTCCGCTTCCAAAGACGATGTGATCCTCCAAATGAGGGGGATCACCAAAGATTATGTAATGGGAGAAGAGATCTCCCATGTTTTAAAAGGGATCGATCTGGAAGTAAAAAGAGGCGAGTTTCTGGCGATCCTGGGCCCTTCCGGCTCCGGAAAATCCACCCTGATGAACATCATCGGCTGTCTGGATGTTCCCACCGGTGGGGAATATACCCTCTCCGGAAAAGAGATCGCTTCTCAGTCCGAAACCTCCCTGGCTCAGATCCGCAATAAGGAGATCGGCTTTATCTTCCAGTCCTTTCAGCTTTTGCAAAGGCAAAGTGCCTTTGATAATGTGGAGCTCCCCATGCTCTATGCCAACATGCCGGAGAAGGAGCGCAGAGCCCGTACCCGGGAAATGCTGGAAAAAGTAGGCCTGGGGGATAAGATGCGCCACTACCCCAACCAGTTATCCGGCGGTCAGCAGCAGCGTGTCGCCATTGCCCGTGCTCTGACCATGAATCCCACCATTTTGCTGGCCGATGAACCCACCGGTGCTCTGGATCAGAAGACCGGAGCCCAGGTTATGGAGCTGTTTCATCAGTTGAACAGCGAGGGTCGAACGATCATCATGATCACCCATGATTCCAAGATCGCTTCCCACGCCAGCCGTATCGTGCGGATCCTGGACGGAAATATCAGTGAAGGAGCATTAGAAGATGCGTAGTTTAGCGATCGTTCGACAAAGTTTTAAAATGTCCCTTCAGAATATCATCAACAACAAGATGCGATCCTTTTTGACCATGCTGGGTATCGTCATCGGTGTAGCGGCGGTGATCGCGCTGATCACCATTGTGCAGGGCTTTTCCGACTCCGTGGTATCGGAATTTTCCGATCTGGGGGCAGGGACCTTGAACGTCAATGCCTACGGTACCGTCATGAAACAGGGTCTTACGGAAAACGATCTGAAGGAGCTTTCCACCGTGGAAGGCGTGGGTGGTATCTCTCCCACGGTTTCCTTAGGTTCTACCGCCGTATTTGGCAAGACTGCCTATGATGATGTGACCGTAGACGGCAAATCCGAGATCTATTTCGTACACAACGACATCATTACCGCAGGACGCGGCCTTAACGCTGCGGACATCCAAAACCAGACCCAGGTCTGCATTGTGGATGATACCTTTGTAAAAAAGGTCATGCTGGGCCATCCGGTTCTGGGATCGGTCATCCTCCTGGATGGGTATGAATATACTATCGTGGGGATCCGGAATACCGACAACACGCTGATGAGCGCATTCTCCAGTTCCGGTGATGACGGGACCGTGATCGTCCCTTATAAGAACGCCCTTAAGATGACCGGAAACGCCAATGTGACCAGTCTGGAAGTGTATGTGGCAGAGGGCTATGCCTCATCGGATGTATCCGATAATCTCTCTTCTGTCCTTGACAATATCTACAACAATGCAGATAACAGCTATGCTGTCATCAATATGGAAACATTGATGGCTTCTCTGGATTCCATTCTGGGAATGCTTTCCACCATGCTGGCAGGTATCGCTTCCATTGCCTTACTGGTCGGCGGCATCGGTATCATGAACATGATGCTGGTTTCCGTTACGGAGCGGACCAAGGAGATCGGCCTTCGAAAAGCGCTGGGCGCCGAGCCCGCCCGGATCCAGCTGCAGTTTCTGCTGGAAGCCATTGTTCTGTCCGTGATCGGAGGTATCCTGGGCGTGCTGGTTGGCCTTCTCATTGCCATCGTAGCAACAAGCCTGATGGATACAACCTTTATCTTTGCACCCAATGCAGTCCTCCTGGGACTGGGCTTCTCCCTGGCTGTGGGGATCATCTTCGGATGGGCACCTGCCAGAAGAGCCAGCCGTTTAAATCCCATCGATGCACTGCGTGCCGATTGATCGAAAGGAGACTTTATCTATGCAAAAGAAATCGTTCCTGCGGATCTCTTCCGCTCTGCTTTCTGCCATGCTCCTTACAGGATGCTTTGCTCCTGTTCTAAGTGTTCATGCTGCTGCCCCTTATGAAAGTAACTATACCGAAAAAAGCAACTGGGAGGAGCTGATCCTTCCCGCATTACAAAAGGCGACAGACACAAAGGGTGTCTATCGCCAGTTAAAATTGTCCTTACAATATCATACCCTCAGCGAGGGGAATCTCTATAACCTCTATGAGCGGGACGATGTTTCCATCCCTTTGGAGGTATTCCGCATGCTCTATGAAGATGGGCTCATGTCCGGGTATCTGTATAAAACACTTACCCACCAGGCTTATTCGGCAGAGGATTTTGCCACCGTCTTTGATGTGGATACCTATTATACGTCCAATCCGGATCTTGCAGGCACCGTCGGTGCCGATCCTGCCGCCCTGTTTTCTCATTTCCTGAATAACGGAATGGCAGAGGGCCGTGTGGGAAACAAGGATTTTAACCTTTCCCTGTACAAGGAAAACTATCCGGATCTGGTCAAGGTCTACGGCGATGACAACCCTTCCTACTACATCCATTACATGTTATACGGAAAAGCTGAAGGACGGATCGCCGACAAGGCTAAATAACCTGCGCCATTTTCCAAATCTCCCTATTTTTTCCAACCCTCGGGCAGATAGGTCAGGGTGTTTGCGATCATATCGCGAACCAATGCTCTGACCTCTGTTTCTGAGGGCTTTTTTGCTTTTACGTTGGGATCTTCCAAAAAGGCCTGTACCACCTTTTCCTCATCACAAGTAAGAGCTGCTTCCAGCGTCAGTTCATGAATGTGGATATGCGGCGCTACCAGGGGATATACTGCCTCAGATAAGGCCCCTGCCACGATGGGGTGGATGTGATCCTTTTCAAATACTGCATTGGTCTCTACTACAGCACTTTCCGGCAGATTGGTGATCTGCTTTGCGGTATTGGGAATGTTGACGTTGCTCACTACGCGGGTTAAGCCGCACAGCGCCTTGATCAGCAAGATTCCCTCTTCTCCGGTGGGTTCCAACGTGATCTCTTCTTCCAGAGCCGCCAGTTTCCGGCTTCTTTCCAGCCTCTTTTGCAGATCGTCTTTTCTCCACTGCACGGTTGTAAGTCCAAACTTCCAACTCTTTACGGTTTCCGGATCCTTCAGGTACATATCTCCGGGCATAAACTCCGCCAGATGACGATCTCCTGCCGCTGCGATCCAGCCGTAGCGCCGAAACAGGTCAAATTTAACCCGGTGGGCACACTGGAAAGAAGAATTCATCCAGTTTTCCTTTCCAAGCTGTATCCCTTCTTCATAATGGGCATCGATATAATCCTTATAAACAGGAAACAGATCCACTCCCTTATAGGAAGCAGAGTCAAACCAGGTAAAGTGGTTGATACCCAGCACATTTACATGGATATCGTGCCAGTCCTCCACCTTCTCTCCGGTCGTTTCCTTATAGATCTCGGCCAGTACCTTCTGCGTCCCGAATACTTCGTGGCAGCATCCGAAGGCCTTGATCTCCGGAAATACATGGTACAGCGTCTTTACACAAAGGCTCATGGGGTTGGTGTAATTGATGACCCAGGCTTTCGGCGCATATTTTCTGATGTTTTCCGCGATCTCCACAAACATGGGGATGGTCCTGAGATTTCGGAGGATTCCTCCCGGTCCTGCCGTGTCACCAACAGATTGCCAGATGTTCAGGCGTTCCGGCAGGTGTACGTCGCTTTCCATTTCGTCAAAGGTACCCGGCAAAATGGAGATCACCACAAAGTCTGCTCCCGTCAGGGCTTCTCCGATGGTCTTAGCCACCGTGAATTTCCAGTCGCCCTTCGCTTCCGGTCTGCTCATCAGGTGATTGCCGATGATTTCATTATTTCTGGCGGCCTGTTCGTCAATATCATACAGGCGGATGGTTCCGCTGATGGAATCCTCCAGGGCAAGGTCTGTCATGAAGGTCCATGCCCAGCCTCTGGAGCCGCCGCCGATATAGGCGATATTTATGTCTTTTACCTTATCTGTTCCGTTTTCTTTTTTGTAATACATTACAGAATCTCCTCTGTCCAAACTGTCTCTAAACGTTCCAAAAAGCCGCTACGCTACGGTTCGTTCGCACTTAGTATAGGTGTATTTGTGCAAAAAAACTTATCAAATCCACTATTGTTTTACAAAACTTATCTTATCGGCTACAATTTAGGTTGAGGTCAGAAGGGCAGCTTTGTTTTGCCTGGCTTTGTTTTGCCTTTGTCCCTATCGTTTGTATATGTTTCCGGATCCGAAAGGAGAAACCATGGCACAACCATCTGATGAGATCACCTTTGTCCACAACTACCCGGGCCTTTTTCTGGAAGAAGCGGTCCGACATGAGAATTTTTCCATGAGCAGGCGGCATTATCACGAAAGCGTGGAGTTGTATTTTCTCCTGGAGGGAGAACGCTTCTATTTTGTGGAGCAGGATACCTATCGGCTCTCTTCCCATATGGCCATGCTGGTAGGACGAAACCGGATCCATAAAACCAGTATGACAGGCGCCAATCCCTACCACAAGCGGTTCCTGCTGCAGTTTGATCCACAGCTGTACAGCCCTGTTCTGGAATCCGTGGGGCTGCCTTCCTGGGATAAGATCGAAGAGAAATACGGCGCCGTTGCATCCTTTGCAGACGAAGACTGGGATGTGATCTGCCGTCTGATCGAACATAGTAAACAGCTTTCTTCTTCTCCCGCCACACAGGATTCCCCTTTGATCCGCCTTCATTCTCTGGAACTGCTGGCTCTGTTTCTTAAAAACCGCAGCAGCTGTAAATCCATGGGGTACAAAAATGCAGACGGCGATCTGATGGTCCAGACCGGTATGTACCAGATCGTCCATGAGGTAGCCCGGTACCTACAGCAACACTGTACCGAAAAAGTCTCTTTGGATGAACTGGCTGACCTTTTCTACGTGAGCCGTTCCTATCTGACCCGGATCTTTCGTTCCGTAACCGGCTTTACCATTACCGAATACCTGACTTACCTGCGGATCCAGAAGGCTCAGTTTCTCCTTTCCAGCACTTCTTTCACCATCACCGATATTGCAGAACTCACCGGCTTTGGCAATGTAACCTATTTCGAAAGAGTCTTTCGTTCCACTACCGGATCCACCCCCCGCGCCTATCGTCGCAACCACAATATCTAGTTATTTAGTTCCAACGTCACCACAATACCTTGACACCTTTGGGGACTATGCTACAATAGAAATGGTCGGGATAAATCCCGATCTTTGTGTTGGAGGTGTTATTTTGAAGATCATTAAACGAAACGGTGCGGAAGAAGTTTTCCATCTGGAAAAGATCATCGCAGCGATTCACAAAGCCAATGACAGTGTAGAGGAAAGCTGTCGTCTTACCGATGAGGAGATCTCCGATCTGTCTGATGTTGTACAGCGTCAGTGCGAGGATATGGGAAGAGCTCCCTCTGTAGAGGAGATCCAGGACCTGGTGGAGAACCAGCTGATGAAGTACTGTGCCTATGAACTGGCCCGCAGCTACATCACCTATCGTTATAAGAGAGCCCTGGTGCGTAAGTCCAATTCCACCGACGATCAGATCCTCTCCCTGCTGGAATTTAATAACGAAGAAGTAAAGCAGGAAAATTCCAATAAAAATCCCATTGTCAACAGCGTTCAGCGTGACTATATGGCAGGCGAAGTCAGCAAGGATATCACCCGCAGATTCCTGCTGCCGCCCGATATCGCAGAGGCACACCAAAAGGGTCTCATCCATTTCCACGATGCAGACTATTTCGCGCAGCATATGCACAACTGCTGTCTGGTCAATCTGGATGATATGCTGCAGAACGGCACCATCATCAGCGAGACCATGATCGATAAGCCCAAGAGTTTTTCCACTGCATGTAATATTGCAACTCAGGCCATCGCACAGATCGCCAGCTCCCAGTACGGCGGACAGAGTATTTCTCTGGCACATCTGGCCCCCTTTGTGGACATCAGCCGTCAGAAGTTCCGTAAAACCGTAAGGGCGGAATTTGAAAGCCAGGATATTCCCGTGACCGATGAGCAGGTAAATAACATTGCCGAGATCCGTCTGCGGGAAGAGATCAACCGCGGTGTACAGATGATCCAGTATCAGGTGATCACGCTGATGACCACCAACGGACAGGCTCCTTTCGTTACCGTATTCATGTATCTTCATGAAGCACCGGAAGGACAGGTTCGGGATGACCTGGCTCTCATCATCGAAGAGATGTTAAACCAGCGGATCAAGGGTGTGAAAAATGAAGCCGGTGTGTTCATCACCCCTGCTTTCCCCAAGCTGATCTATGTTCTGGAAGATGACAATATTACCGAAGATTCCAAGTACTGGGCTCTGACCAGACTTGCTGCCAAGTGTACCGCCAAGCGCATGGTTCCCGATTATATCTCCGAAAAGGTGATGAAGGAATTAAAGGGTGGCGACGTATATGCCTGCATGGGCTGCCGCAGCTTCTTAACCCCGGATCGTTTCACCGATGCCGGTTTGGGAAATGTTGCGAAAGCCAAGAATTACAAGGAAGGCGTACACAAGTATTACGGCCGCTTCAACCAGGGCGTTGTAACCATCAACCTGGTAGATGTTGCCTGTAGCTCCTACGGAAACGAAAAGGAATTCTGGCGGATCCTGGATGAGCGCTTAGAGCTCTGCCATCGTGCTCTTCTTTGCAGACACGAGCGGTTAAAGGGAACTTTATCCGATGTGGCTCCCATTCTCTGGCAAAACGGTGCTTTAGCCCGTCTGGAAAAAGGAGAGACCATCGACAAGCTGTTATTTGACGGCTACTCCACCATTTCCCTTGGTTATGCCGGCTTATGCGAATGCGTAAAGCGTATGAAGGATTGCAGTCATACCACTCCCGAAGGATGCGCCTTTGCAACCAAGGTTATGCAGAGACTGAATGATGCCTGCCTGCAGTGGAAGAAGGAAAGCAACATCGACTTCTCCGTTTACGGCACGCCTCTTGAAAGCACCACCTACAAGTTTGCCAAGTGTCTGCAGAAGCGCTTCGGTATCATCCCCGGTGTGACTGATAAGAATTACATTACCAACAGCTACCATGTACACGTAACCGAAGAGATCGACGCTTTTGAAAAGCTGCGGTTCGAAGCTCAGTTCCAGAAGCTCTCTCCCGGTGGTGCCATCAGCTACGTGGAAGTACCCAATATGCAGAACAATCTGGATGCGGTTCTTTCCATCATGCAATTCATCTATGACAACATCATGTACGCTGAGCTGAACACCAAGTCCGATTTCTGCCAGGTATGCGGTTTCGATGGTGAGATCAAGATCGTTAACGACGAAGACGGCAAACTGATCTGGGAATGCCCCAACTGCGGTAACCGGGATCAAAACAAGATGAACGTAGCCAGACGTACCTGCGGCTATATCGGTACTCAGTTCTGGAATCAGGGCCGTACCCAGGAGATCCGGGAACGTGTGCTGCATGTGTCCACGGACTTAAAGACACCTGTTGGTTGCGATTGTTAATACCGCAGAGTCCCCGGAAGATTTTATAGAAAAGTATAAAAGAGAACTGGAATTATAGTTTTTCTAAAAAAATACATAAAATCAATGCAAGGTCGGAAGCTTTTCCGGCCTTGTTGTTTCAAAAGATATCAGATTGAAGTGAGAATAAACCATGAACTACGGAAGAATCTTAGAAGCAGATATCGCCAACGGCATCGGATGCCGTACCGCTTTGTTTGTCAGCGGCTGTACTCACCATTGCAAAGGCTGCTTTAACGAAATGACCTGGGATTTTAACTACGGCGAGCCCTTTACCAAAGAAGTGGAGGATGCCATCATCCGCTCGGTAAAGCCTGCCTATATCAAAGGCCTCACCGTTCTTGGAGGAGAGCCCATGGAAGTCTCCAATCAGGCCGTGCTCCGGCCTTTCTTAGAGCGCCTGCATGCGGAAGTGCCCAGGGCCACCATCTGGATCTATTCCGGGTATACCTGGGAGGAGCTGATGGATGAAAACAACAAGCGCTGCCACAGCGAGGATACTCTGCCCATCTTATCCCTCACGGAAGTCCTGGTAGACGGAGAATTTATGCTGGATAAGAAGGATATCACCCTGAATTTCCGGGGATCCTCCAATCAGAGGCTTATCGATGTTCCTCTCACTCTTGAAAAAGGACAAATCATGTTGTCAATTTACCATTAGAGATGCTTTCCATTGCACCCTATAAAATCCAATGAGAAACAATCAATGAAATTTCAACACCTTTTGTCCTATATGTCTGATTTGCTTTTTATCCGGAACCATGCTATGATAGCCGTCGGCTGAGATACACGTCAGTTCGAGACCTTCCTGACGTAAAACAAAACTAAAGGAGAATTACAGATGAAGAAAAACACACTGTTCCTGGTACACGCTGCCATGATCGCAGCATTGTACGTGGTTCTTACGTTGCTTGCCAACGCCCTGGGATTAGCCAATTATGCCATCCAGGTGCGTTTCTCGGAAGCAATGACCATTCTGCCGGTATTTACCCCCGCGGCCATCCCCGGGTTGTTTATCGGCTGTCTCGTAAGTAACATCCTGACCGGCTGTATGCCACTGGATGTGATCTTCGGTTCCCTTGCCACCCTGATCGGTGCCATCGGTACCTACTTCCTGGGAAAGAGCAAGCTTCCCACCTGGGTTGCTACCCTGCCTCCCATTCTTGCCAATGTGATCGTTGTTCCTCCCGTCCTTCGTTACGTATACCAGCTGAAAGGAATCATGCCCTACTTTATGCTGACCGTGGGCATCGGAGAAGTGATCTCCTGCGGCATCCTGGGTATGATCCTGTATATGGCCTTAAAGCCTCACGCAGTATCCCTGTTCAGTCTTCAGCCGGAAGATAAGTGATAAAGGCATTTCCGCCTTTTTCAAAGAGTTCCGTTGCATCATTCATACCGATCTTATAGACATCCCCACGCTTGGGATCCATCACCACGATATTGAGATCATTGAAACCAATGATCAGATATTCCTGGCCCTCAGCCGCCACTCCAAGCACCGGGATGTCTTTGTTTGTGTAATAAAGGATGGCATCCATAGGTACTCCGGTGAGATTGAGGATCTGCGCTTCCTGCAGATTGTCCTGAAGGATCTGCTCCGCCTGCAGGCCACGATCCAAAAGGAGCTGGGTATTTCGGGATCTTCCTGCAAATTCCAGCATGGTATCCAGGCAGGTCGCCAGGGTTCCGGAATTCTCCGTTTCCTGATTTCCCGTAATGGCCATGATCTGATTTCTGGCCACCCGGTTTCCCTTGTACCATACGATGTTCCCCAGATTGTTGTAAACAATGGCTGCTGCATCGTAGGCATGGGTCAGCGCGGAAGCCGGATCATTATAGATTCCCGTAATATCGCCATATTCGTACACATAATAGGTGGGGATCTCGTTCCCGCTTCCTTTAAGCTGCAGGTCTCTTCCCCCTTCAAACAGAACCTGGGGCGGATTGGGGAAGCTTAAGCCTTCTGTTTCCAGTTCGCTTTTGGCAGAGATCTGCACAATGGTCTCATAGCTTTCTGTAACGGCGGTTTCCGTCACATTCCGGGCAGAAACAGCCGTTTCGTTGTTGACGATCTGGTCACCGGTCGCCGGCTGATAGGTTCCGTCTTCCGTCCTGGTCACTCTGGTCAGGTTGATCTGATTATCCACGAATTCACAACCGGTTACATAATAGCCTTCCTGGCTGTATTTCTTTAACACATTTCCGTCTTCATCGGCAATGATCAGCTGGGACATGGGAAACAGCACCGAGGAGATCTCGTTCTCGATATCCTCTTTGGCTGCGATGCCGTAGATCAGGTCTTCCCCCATAAAGCCCAGGGCCTTCAGCTCCGTGCCTTCCTGCGCCGTGATGGTCGTGATCTTGCCGTCAGAGAGATCCATCTGCTGCAGCTTTGTGGCGCCGTAAAGATCTCCTTCTCCCTTTTCCTCCCAGACAAACATCTTCTGGGACTGGGATACGTAGTACTGATTTTCCCGAAGGGAAGATACGATCATGCGGGACGTATGCTGGGCCAGATCTACTTCATACAGTGTGTGGTCCAGATTCAGATATAAAAGCCCCTCACCGCTTAAGTACGCTTCCTGCTCTATATAGGACAGGAGCATGTTGGCGGATTTCTTATAGGGGATAAAGGTCAATTCCTCAATGGTATTTAGCTGGCTGTCAAAATAGCTGACCTGGATGCCCACCTTTCCTTCGTTGAGGCCGCGGTTCATATAACCGTAGACCATAAAGGCCACGTTTCCGGTTTCATCCACATCCAGGATCTTGATCCGGTGCATGCTGTAACGGGTTCTGGCATCATTGTTTTCTTCATCATAAAAGGAAAAGAGAAGGGAAAGCTTACGGGCCGCAATGTCATAGCAAAACAGCCGATTGCCGATGGTAAAGGCAAAGACACTGCCTCCGTCACACTCCCGGATCTCTACATTCTCCGGCAGGTTGATGCCCAGGGAGATCTTGTTTTTGGTATAAAGACTGGTATCCTTCTCATCGTAATCCTGGGTCATATACCGGTCATAGCTGAGCAGATACATCCGTTCCGACGTATAGCGCACACGATATAGCTCTGTCCCATGACAGGTCTTCCGATTCGTTCCGGTTCCGATGAGCACCTGGTATTCCAGGCGGATATTGGCGGTCTGGGGATGGATCTCCGTAATGTAGGCATTGGTTTCCCCGTACTGCACTGCATTCAGATCCCCGTAGGTCACCTGGTCGAAGCTGCTGTGAATGTTTACATGGGCATAGGTGGAATTGTCCCCGCTGGAATTGGACTCTAAATAGGTCACCAGGTCCATGGCCTGGGCTTTGCTGAAAAGCTTGTCATGGAACGACAGCACGTAGGAAAGCTTCTCCTCTACGTGCACATCCTCCGTCTCGATGATGCGGGCATAGTAACGTGCATTGTTGCCGTTACTGTCCTTCAGCAGCAGGATCAGATTGTATTCCTTTCCCGCTTCGATGAGGTCCTTTAACACCAGATTGGCATGGATCACCCCATCCTTTGTGCTGTAGTCGGTAATCTCCGTACTTTCCACCAGACGCTCTCCGTCGGAGGAGCGTACTTCAAAGGAAAGAGAGCGCAGGGATACCTGGTAGAGGTGAATGGTGATCTCCACCGCTCTGCTTAAGGGAATGGGGGTAATGGCTTCATGCATGGAAGAAGGATCCATCTCCGTAGTGTAACCATGCATCATGTTGACTTCGTTGCCACCTACCACTATAAAGGCCGTGGGGAGGGAGGCAGGCGCCATCTCTCCGGTCATATCTGCAGATCCCATATTCATAAGATTTTCCAGCACCAGCAGGGTGATGAGAAATGCGATTATAAATCCTATGATCTTGAAGATCGTTCGTTTCTTCATGAAAACCTCTCAAAAACACAGCATTTGTGTCTCCCCAAGTATAGCGTATTTACCCCCTGTACGCAAACACCTGCCATACCGGACAAGCCGGCAGGCAGGTGCTTTGTATCCTTCTTGCAAAAGGATTTATACTTCTTCTGTTACTACTGGTGTATTGGCTGCTTTCTCCGTGTAATGATGAGCTTCCTCCAGCATCATGTCCTTTACCTTCATCAGACGGGACTGGGAACTACGCTCGTTCTCGTCCAGCTTCATGGTAATGAACTTGATGCTCTCCTCCATATTGGGGATCATTACATGTTCCAGCGCGTTTACACGGCGTCTGGTCTTTTCGATCTCGGCCGCAAGCAACTGGCAGGATTTTTCTGTTTCCGCCAGCTTCAGCATGTCCGGAAGAATATCGGACAGCTCTTTTACAGCATCATCCAGGTCCGCAGAGGTAAAGGCAAAACCATAGGAGTAGATATCATTGCTGTCATTGGTCCTGGTCTGGAAGGAGTACAGGGGAACATCCACACTCATGATATTCTTTGTATCCACTTCCAGGGAAACCTTCTGCTTGGGTGCCATAAATGCCACACGAACTGCTTCATCCGACATCAACGACCGTGCAAGGGCGAAATTCCTGTTAGCAGACCCAATACCGGCTTCTACTTTTTCACGCAGAGCCTTATTTTCTCTTACCATCTCCAGGAACTGACGCATCAGCTCATCGCGCTTATCCTTTAAGAGCTTGTGGCCACGTCTGGCGGTCACCAGCTTGCGCTTCAGCTTTGTCAGCTCCATACGGGTAGGGTTCACATTTGTCGCTGCCACGTTCGCACTTCCTTCCCTTACTTCTGATCGTAGTATTTATCCAGATACTCTTCTCTGATACGCTTAAGCTCGGTTCTGGGCAGAATGCGCAGAAGCTTCCAGCCAAGGTTCAGAGTTTCTTCGATGCTGCGGTTTGTACGATAGCCCTGGGAAACGTATTCCTGCTCAAAGGCATCGGCAAACTTCGCATACAGCTTATCAATATCGGTCAGAGCCGCTTCACCTAAGATGACCATCAATTCCTTGGCATCCTTACCACGGGAGTAAGCTGCGAACAGCTGGTTCATGGTATTGGCATGATCGGCACGGGTCTTTCCTTCACCGATACCCTTATCCTTCAAACGGGACAGGGAAGGCAGTACATCGATGGGAGGCTCGATTCCCTTACGGTACAGCTCACGGCTTAAGATGATCTGACCTTCGGTGATGTATCCTGTCAGGTCGGGGATGGGATGGGTCTTGTCATCTTCCGGCATGGACAGGATGGGGATCATGGTAATGGATCCGTCCTTGCCCTTCTGACGGCCTGCGCGTTCATACAGAGAAGCCAGGTCGGTGTACATGTAACCGGGGTAACCTCTACGTCCGGGAACCTCTTTACGTGCAGCGGAGATCTCACGAAGGGCATCTGCATAATTGGTGATATCCGTCAGGATGACCAGAACGTGCATGTTCTTTTCGAATGCCAGATACTCTGCGGCGGTCAGGGCCATACGAGGGGTTGCGATACGCTCAACAGCCGGGTCGTTTGCCAGGTTGATGAACAGAACCGCACGATCGATCGCACCGGTTTCCTTAAAGCTTTCAATAAAGTAATTGGATTCCTCGAAGGTAATACCCATGGCAGCAAATACAACTGCGAAGGGCTCGCTGGTTCCTACTACCTTTGCCTGACGTGCGATCTGTGCAGCCAGCTGTGCATGGGGAAGACCGGAAGCGGAGAAGATCGGCAGCTTCTGTCCTCTTACCAGGGTATTCAATCCGTCGATCGCGGAAACACCGGTCTGGATAAACTCCTGCGGATAGTTTCTGGCTGCAGGGTTCATTGCCATACCGTTGATATCTCTTCTCTCCTCCGGCAGGATCTCGGGACCGCCGTCAATGGGACGTCCCATACCGTCGAAGACACGGGATAACATATCTTCGGAAACACCCAGCTCGGTTCCTCTTCCCAGGAAACGAACCTTGGAATCCTCCAGGTTGATACCGGTCGAGCTCTCGAAGAGCTGTACCAGTGCATCCTGGCCATCAATTTCCAGAACCTTGCAACGACGCTTCTCGCCGTTACCAAGTTCGATCTCACCTAATTCATCATAGGCTACATTCTCTACGCCGCGTACCAACATCAGAGGACCGGCGACTTCCTGTATTGTTCTGTATTCCTTTGCCATCTTGGTCCTCCTTAGTTTGCAGCTGCATCGACCTGAGCCAGCAGCTCGTCGAAGATCTTCTTGTACTCTGTCTTCACGTTCTCATTGGGCGTGTATTTGAAACGTCCGATGGCTTCACGAACCGGCAGATCTACCAGCTTCTCGATGGGTGTTCCCTTTTCCAGGGCCTTGGTGCACACATCGTAGTAATCCAGGATCAGCTGCATGATCTGATACTGCTTCTCCAGCGGAGTGTAGGTATCTTCATCCATGAAGGCGTTCTGCTGTAAGTAGTCCTCACGGATGGATCTGGCAACTTCCATCTTCAGACGATCCGGTGCAGACAGGGCATCCATACCGACTAACTGTACCATTTCGTTTAATTCGGATTCATCCTGTAACAGAAGCATCATACGGCCTCTGAGCTTCATCCAGTCGCCGCCGCTTGCATCATCAAACCACTTGCCCAGCGAATCCAGATACAGGGAATAGGAGTTTAACCAGTTGATGGCGGGGAAGTGTCTCTTATAGGCAAGAGACGCATCCAGACTCCAGAATACCTTTACGATACGCAGGGTTGCCTGGGTAACAGGCTCGGAAATATCACCACCTGCAGGAGATACGGCTCCGACTACGGAAAGAGCACCTTCCCGCTCGTCGCTTCCCAGGGTCAGGACACGGCCGGCTCTTTCGTAGAACTGTGCCAGACGGGATCCTAAGTATGCAGGGTAACCTTCCTCACCGGGCATTTCCTCCAGACGCCCGGACATCTCTCGAAGAGCCTCTGCCCAACGGGATGTGGAATCTGCCATCAATGCTACGGAATAACCCATATCACGGAAGTACTCCGCAATGGTGATACCGGTATAAATGGAAGCCTCACGAGCCGCAACGGGCATATCGGAGGTATTGGCGATCAGAACGGTACGTTCCATCAGAGAATAGCCGGACTTGGGATCCTTTAATTCCGGGAACTCGTTTAAAACGTCGGTCATCTCATTTCCACGCTCGCCTCAACCGATGTAAACCACGATGTCGGCTTCTGCCCATTTTGCCAGCTGATGCTGTACAACGGTCTTACCGGAACCGAAGGGTCCGGGAACAGCTGCCACACCACCTTTGGCGATGGGGAACATGGTATCGATGATACGCTGCCCGGTTACAAGGGGCTTATCAGGAGACTGCTTCTGCTTGTACGGGCGACCTCTACGTACGGGCCACTTCTGCATCAGGGTCATCTCATACTCGCTGCCGTCTTCCTTTGTCAGCACTACCACTACATCATCTACATGGTAGTCGCCCTCGTTAATGGACTTAATGGTTCCCTTTACTTCGGGAGGAACCATGATCTTCTGTTCCACAATGTGGGTCTCCTGTACGTGGCCGACGATATCGCCGCCTACTACTGCATCGCCCACCTTCTTGTCCGGCACGAAGTGCCAGATCTTATCTCTCTTCAGGGAAGGAACTTCTACACCTCTCTGCAGAAGATTGCTGTTTGTTACCTGCATGATGTCATCCAGAGGTCTCTGGATACCATCATAGATACTACCGATTAAGCCGGGTCCTAATTCAACACTCATAGGTGCGCCGGTGGATTCAACCGGTGCTCCGGGTGCAAGACCCGCTGTCTCTTCGTAAACCTGAATAGAAGCCTGATCGCCGTGGATCTCGATGATCTCACCGATCAGTCGCCTGTCACTAACACGCACCACGTCAAACATGTTGGCATCACGCATGCCTTCAGCGACTACCAGCGGTCCGGCAACTTTTTTGATCGTTCCTTTACTGCTCATAGTTTATTCCTACGCCTTTCCTCTGCTAATTGTTTCCGAATATGATATCCGAGCCGACTGCCTGCTCTACAGATTTCTTCACTGCCGCCAGTCCTTCTCCGGTGTTTCCGGAGATACCGGGGATCAGGATGATCGCCGGTCTGGGCAGGGTCCTGTATTTCTCGATCTCTTCGGGAATTGCAGCTGCCAGCGCTTCCGTAATGTAGATCACCTCGTATTCGCTTGCGGAGATCTTCTTCAGGAGCGCTACTGCCTGTTCTGCATTGTTATCTTCCACACGAAAGGTGTCCAGACCCAATGCAGAAAAACCGTAGATACTGTCCCAGTCACCCATTACTGCTATCTTATACATACATTTCCCTTACCCTTTCCCGTATCGCTTCTTCCGAAAGGTCATTACGCTTTGCGGAAAGAATGATACGAACCGTCTTGATCTCGTTTTCACGGGCAAGTATATATGCAGCCAACGGGCCAACGCCGAACGGATTGTACAGCTGAGGCTTGATGGCGCGGATCTGAAGGTTGTCACACCATTTCTCAAAGGCCGCCGCCGATTTCTTTAATTCCTCAACCGCATCACTGTACGGTGTCCTTTCCAGGTAATTGCATATGGCATCGAAGCCCTCCAGGGAGGCTTCGATCAGCTCCTCCGTATCAAGGGTTTCGCACGGGGCAAGAGACCTTTCCAGGAAGGTTCTGTCCTTTCCGGTCCTGGCCGCACGAACGGCTGTCTTGATATCGGAAGAAACAACGGTCAGCTCTCCATATTGGGAGAGGATTTCTTCACCTGTAGCTTTTCCGGCCTCGCGGATCGCACTGAGCGCCGCCTGGTCGATCATACAATCGCACAACTGGCCATCCCTGGTATGCAGCAGCTGTTCCACGGCCTCCTGGGCCAGGTTCTGCATGCGTTCCGGTAAGAGGGTATATTCCTTGGTTTCCAGAGCCTTCATGATGGTTTCAGCCTGGATGGTACCGTCCTCTGCGAAAATACCGGGATGTTCTCCTGCTATGCAGGTTTCCTTCACCGCTGCCTTTAAGTTGTGGTAATCATTGCCATAGCGGAACACGTCGAAAACAGACATGTCCTCTACCAGCTCCTCCATGAGCTCCCATGTTTTTGCATGTTCCTGGGCAAAGATCTCTTCGGAGGTCATCTCCGGGGTTCCCCAGCCCTTCTCATTTAGGAGTTTCAGGCATTCCTTCTCATCCTTGGCGGAGAGAAGCTGATCCACAAAATTTCCTGACAGAAGTGTCAATTCTTTTGAACGGATACGTGCGACTGCGTATATATAGTTTTCGGACATTCTCCGTCCCTCCTAACAACAATCTCTGAACCTGTTCTTATGCAAACAGGATCGCACGTACCTTATCCTGCAGTTCTTCTTTCTTCTCGGCAAAAATAGCATCCAGCGAGCAGTTCTCTTCGATTCCGTTGTAGTTTAAGATGAATCCGCCGCTGATGGGGGCTGCCTTCTTTGAAACCGTAAGCTTTGCGCCCTTTGCTGCTGCCTGCAGGCGGCTCTCGAAATCGGAAGGAAGACGATCCAAGTCCTTCTGGGATAAGATCACTTCTCCGTCCTTATTGAGGGCATTTACGCCGGCCAGTTTTACCAGCAGATCAAAATACTGATCCGAAGGGAGGTTTAAGATGCTTGCCTTAGCCTCTTCAATGGTCTCGGCGATCATGGTCTGCTTTGCAGAGAGAAGCTTTTTTCTGCGCAGAAGATCTGCTGCGGATCTGGCTCTGGCCATACGATCGGCCACTGCCTTTTCACCGTCTTCTTCTACCTTTGCAACCGCTGCCTTTGTGGCATCTTCGGCATCCTTACGGATCTTGGCTTCCTTCTCATCTGCTTCTTTTTGGATTCTTGCCACAGCTTCCAGAGATTCTGCCTGGATATCTTCAATGATTTTATCTAATCCGGTCATAATTCTCCTTATCCTTTGCTTTCCTTTTTTCCAATAAACGATCAGATGCTCAGTGCAGATACACCGAAGATTGCAAGGATATCGATGAGCAGTGCCAGGATCGCATAGGTCTCAACCATTGCAGGGAAGATCATGGACTTACCGAATGTCTCAGGTCTCTTGTTAACCATTGCGATGGAAGCAACTGCAGCCTTTGCCTGATTTAATGCGGAAACAGGTCCGACAACGATCATGGGAAGGCAAGCTGCGAAGTACAGAAGTCCCTTGTAAACGGAAATGTTAGCGTCACCGCCCATTACACCGATCTGGGTCATGGTGATGAATGCGATCAGCAGACCGTAGATACCCTGTGTACCGGGCAGAAGCTGCAGGATCAGAACCTTACTGAACTTACCGGGGTCATCGGTACAAACACCGGCTGCTGCCTGACCTGCCATGCCAACGCCCTTAGCGCTGCCGATACCTGCAAACAATGCTGCAAGCACTGCTCCCAATAATGCGAAAAATACACCTAAATTTGCGATACTCATAGATCTACATCCTCCTTAAACTTGTAGTATTTCGTGTTTACAGCGAAAGGCTCAAATTTTCTTCCGCCGCCTTCATAAAATTTTCCAAAGAATTCTACAAACGTTAAACGGTTCGTATGCACATATGCACCCAGTGCATTGATGCCGATGTTCAGTGTCTGTCCGATGAGGAATACCAGGATGAATACGATGATTCCCACGATTCCTCCTCCCATCATGCTTCCCATCTTGTTAAATACCTGCGCGATAACACCGGTAGCAAGACCAAGGGCCAGCAAACGGGAATAGGACAGGATATCCGAAAGCCAGCTGCTGATGCCGTAGACACCGTACAGACCCTTTAAGATCCGCTTGAACCAGCTCTTGGACTCTCTTCCCGCTGTCAGAACGATGCCCACCATTCCAACCAGCACGACCACCAGGATGGGGGTCTGGGCCGATGCAGGAATGATAAAGGATAACTGCATCATGTTGGTGATCATCGGTACGGACAGAAGGTAGAGGATCAGGCCGCCTACAAACATGTACCAGAACAGTACGTCGTAGATCGCTTCCTTCCATTGTCCCTTCTTAAGATACATATAGCCTTTTGCTCCCAATCCCACAAACATGTGGATGATGGCGATCAGGAAACAAAATACCAGCATTCGCATGGGTTCACTGATGGGCTCGAACCACAGGGGCGCCAGTTTGATATCGTCCCTTCCGAAGAAATTGGCGGCGATGACATTCACCGCATCTCCGAAGAAGGATCCGTATAAGAATCCGGCAATGGTGGTTCCGATGCCGCAGAAGAAAAACATCTGCAGGGACTTTTTCAGTCCGTTCTCCATCTTTTTAAACTTCAGAAGAAGCAGTCCGCAGGCAACTGCCATGATAATGCCATAGCCTGCATCCGACAGCATCAGTCCGAACAATCCGTAGTAGAAGATCGCTACCAGGAAGGAAGGATCCATTTCTCCTTTGCCGGGCAGGGAGAAGCTCTCCACCACGCCTTCCACAGGAGCCGCAAAGGCATTGTTCTCCAGTAATACGGGAACATCCTCATCCTCTCCGGGTTCTGCCGTTTCCACCGACAGATCGTACTGTGCGGTCAGGGCCTCCTCTAATTGTTGTGCTTTCTTGGCCGGAATGTAACCTTCCAGCAGGAAAGTCCGTCTGGACTGGTCCAGGGTACTGATGATCTCGTATTTGTCGGCTCTCATGGTAAAGTAGTCCGATGCAAATTCCAGATCTTCCCTGGCATCCTTGTAGCCTGCCAGTTCTTCCAGGATCTCGTTCTCACGCTTCCGCATCTCATCCTTTTTACGGGTCAGCTCATCGTAAGCTTCCTTGGGATTCATGTCGGAAATCGGAGGCTTCGCAAAACTCATTCTGCGCAGCGCATCCTGGATGTGCGGCTGGTCTTTTTTACTGCAGATAAGAAAAATGCAGGTCTGTTCCTGGGAAGAGCTGATGATCTCAACGCTTACCTTCTCGGCATCCGGAGCATATTCGCCGATCTGAGCATATATGCTTTCCAATGTCTGCTCATTGGGCAACGTACCGGTAAATACCGTGGTCTTCTTTGTCTCTGTAAGAGACATGGGAAGATCGTAGCTAAGCCAGGGCTCTAAGGCAGTCTGCTGATCGATGATCTTGGGGATCTGTCCCCGGATCTCCGAAAGCTCCTTGTCCAGCGCCAGGATCTTGCGTCCCGTATCTACCATTTCGTCCCGCCTGAGAACAAATGCGTTGTATTCTTCTACAGTCAGTTCTTTCCGTCCGTTTAGACCTGCCAGCAATCCCTTATTCGAGGGTGCAAATATATCCAGTACGGCGAGGGCATCTTCCGCGGCCTGTGCGTTTTTCTGAAACAGCGTCCGGGCAGCCTGGGTGTCCTGCTTGCGGAAGACATCATCTTCCGGTAGCTTGCATTCAATTTGAACTGCGCCTTCCCTCTGCAGGAATTCCAAAACGCCTTTACGATCTTTCTTAAGAGCCATGATCGTAATACGTTTCATAGGCAGTACAGCCATGTGCTTTCCTCTCCTTTCTGATTTATTTTTGTGCCTTTTTTGAAAATCATTCGCCCGTAAGGCTTCCTAAGATCGCAGAGATCGCTTCCTGCTTCTTTGCCTGAGCATTCTCCCGCAGGCGCTGGATCTCTCCGTCGGTCTCCTCCGATTGCTTTGCCAGAAGCTTCTGTTCTTCTTCCTCTGCTGCTGTTAGTGCCTGGCTGACTTTCTCCTTTGCCTTGGCAACACCGTCTTCCAGCAGTTTCACAGCATCTTCTTCAGCCTGCTGCACACTTCGGATCGCGGCTGCTTTGGCGTCCGACTCGGCCTGAGCGGTTTTGATCTCCAGGTCACGAATCGCATCGATTGTTTCTTTTGCCATTTTTTCACCACCTAACGCATGATATTCTTGTGCAAAACTATGCTTATTTTATCACATTTTTTAAGTCTTTTCACCTTTATTGTATAGAATACTTTGACTTTTTTATTTCCGGATAGTACCATAAGGTCATATATGGAGGAGTCCCCATGGACACATTAGAGCTGTTCCGCCAAAGAGTCATTCCAAATGAATGCATTCCTCTCAAAGACGATATCATTCTGTCCCGCGATGACAAGATGATCGTTACCAAATGGGACGTCCTGCATCCTCGTAAAGATTTCAATCACGGCTATTCCTGCTATTATCTGAAGCAGAATTTCAAGGTCAGCCGCTTCCTGCGGGAAGACAATTCTCTGTGCAAATGGTATTGCGATATTGTGGAGTATCGCTATGAAACTCCTACCCGTCTGGTGACATTGGACCTGCTGGCAGATGTTATTTTGCTGCCCAACGGTTTTTCCAAGGTGGCAGATTTGGATGAGCTGGCGATTGCCTATGAACAGGGACTGATCACAAAAGAGCAGGTAAGTCTGTGCCTTAAAACGGTCGACCACCTGCTCAATTTAATCTACAGCGGAACGTTTCAGACGCTGGCGCAGCCTCTGTTAGACATCGATCATTCCACTTCTTTATTCTGATTTCCTAGTAGAAAATGTGTCCGCCGATGGAGATGCCGGTCAGGCCCTCGATGGGCGTACGGAAGTATACGCAGTTGCCCACATTGGTCACACCGCTCATGGCTTCATCCGCTGCCTGATAGCAGGCTGCTGTCGCCCGGTTTTCCGCAAGTGCCAGGGCAAGTCTTCCGCTTCCCACAGGGGAAAACTGTTTTCTCTGATAGATCACACCTACCACGGTATCGGGATAAACACTGCTGAGTACCCGGTTAATCACCACCGATCCTACCGCCAGCTTCCCGGCATAGGGCTCTCCGCCTGCTTCGCAGTAGATCAGATTGGCGAGCAGATACCGGTCACCGTCTGCAAAGGCCACTTCCGAAATATCCCGCCATGCACTGGCTGCTGCCAGCTGGGATAAACGGAGTTCCTCTTCATATTTCTTTTTCAGAGCAGCGATATTGGCATCCTGCTCTTTTAATTTCTCTTCGTAAGCCTGTACCTCGGCCTCCGCATCGGAGATCTGGTCCGCAAACTTGGCAATGCTGCCGCTGGTCTTGCTCACCAGACCGGATACCCGGCTTTTTTCCGCTTCAGTAGCTACTTTCAGATCTGACAGCTGGGCCATCTCATCTTCCAGCGCCGCCTCTTTTTCCGCTACCAGACGGATGGTCTCCCGGTAGCGATCCAGCATGTTCCTGTCATAAGCGGAAATATCCTCGATATAATCCGCATAGTTGAGCATGGATGTGAAATGCTCGGTATTCAAAAGCATATCGAAATATGCAAAGCTTCCGTTTTCATAGATGAACTGGAGGCGCAGCTTCATCACCTCATATTGATGGTCTGCGGTATCTCTCGCTTCTTCCAGCTCCTGCCTGGTCTGTGTGATCTCCTCTTCCTTCTGCGTGATCTCACTTTCCAGCTGCTCTAAGTTGTCACTGACCTGGGTCAGTTCATCCGTCAGGGTACTTAAGGTCCCCTTCAGAGAGTTCTGCTCTTTCTGAAGGCCGGAGATGTCCTCTTCCTTATCCTTTATCTGTCCTGCCGTCTGATCCCGCTCCTTTTGGGCTTCGTCCAGCTGCTGTTTGGTACTGCTGGTGGCATAAACACATACAGGAAGAGAAAGCATCAGCAGTACTGATGCTAAAAGTGCCGCTATGCTTTTTCTTCCGAGCTGTCTGTGTTTTCTCATACTGTTGTGCTTTCCCCGTTACAGGTCCAGATTAATGGTCCTGCCGGTTCTTTCATAACGCCTGTATTCCACGCCGGCTGCGTCAAACATCTTTTTGGATGCAATGTTGGCCGGCGTACCGTCGTATTTGTCGTCATCGTAGATGACGCAGCGTATCCCTGCCTGAATGATGGCTTTTGCGCATTCATTACAGGGAAACAGCGATACGTATAAAGTTGTGCCTTCCAGGCTTCCGCCGCGGAAGTTTAAAATGGCATTCAGTTCACTGTGGGTGACGAATGCATATTTGGAATGGAGCATGTCACCTTCCCGCTCCCAGGGAAACTCATCATCGGAACACCCTTTGGGAAGGCCGTTATAACCTATGGAAAGAATCTTATGTTCCTTGCTGACAATGCAGGAGCCCACCTGTGTATTGGGATCCTTGGACCTGAGCCCTGCCAGCTTGGAAACCCCCATAAAATATTCGTCCCAGCTAATATAATCGTTTCTTTTCATAGACCCCTCCATGAAACAACAACGGTTACTTGGTTCCGAAAATACGATCTCCTGCATCCCCAAGGCCGGGTACGATGTATCCGTGGTCATTTAAATGATCATCCAGTGCGCCGATGTACATATCCACGTCGGGATGTGCTTCCTGCATTCTCTTGATGCCTTCGGGAGCAGCGATGATGCACATGAAGTGGATGTTCTTGCAGCCGTGATCCTTTAACATCTGGATCGCTGCTACGGAAGATCCGCCGGTAGCCAGCATGGGATCTACTACAAATACCTGACGCTCTGCGCAATCAGCCGGCAGCTTGCAATAATACTCAACCGGTTTTAAGGTCTCGGGATCTCTGTATAATCCGATGTGTCCAACCTTTGCGGCAGGGATCAGCGTCAGCATACCGTCTACCATGCCCAGTCCGGCACGAAGGATGGGTACAACTGCCATTTTCTTTCCCTGTAATTCCTTAACGGTGGTCTTTGCTACCGGTGTCTCGATCTCTACGTCGGTCAGTTTTAAGTCTCTGGTCGCCTCATAGCAGATCAGCATGGCGATCTCGCTGATGGTCTGACGGAAATCCTTGGTTCCTGTGTCCTTTCTTCTGATATAACCGATCTTGTGCTGGATCAGGGGATGATCCATAATAACTGTTTTAGCCATTTTCTCTCCTTTCGTCTTTAACCCTCGATCTTATTGATCCTTCTCTGGTGTCTTTCCTCCCCGGAAAAAGCTGTATGTAAGAATACATCCACGATCTCTGTGGCGATCCCTTCGCCGACTACCAGGGCGCCCAGCGCCAGTACATTGGCGTCGTTATGGAGTCTGGTCATTTTGGCCATATAAGGGTCGGTACACAGAGCGCAGCGAATGCCTTTTACCTTGTTGGCCGCGATGGAAATACCGATGCCGGTGGAACAGATCACGATCCCCTTGTCGCATTTTCCCTCTGCCACAGCCTGTGCCGCTGCTCGTCCAAAGTCCGGATAATCGCAGGATGCTGTGGAATCACAGCCATAATCTTCATAGGAAAAGCCCTCTTTCTCCAGGTAAGCCTTTACCTTTTCCTTCAGGGCAAATCCGCCATGATCGCTTCCCAGTGCTACTTTCATGTTCTAAGCCTCCAAACTAAATAGATTCAATGTGATGGCCGGCTGCCTTCAGCAGTCGGTTCATGATCGCCTGTCCAATGCCGCTTTCCTCAAAGGATTCCGAATAAATGACGTCCACGTCTTCATCGTCGAATTCCCGCAGGATCCGGAACAGCTCCCGGGCGATGGTCTCTTCGTTATCCCTGCTGCCCGCATTCTTGACACTGTCCCCTTCGTAGCGCCCCATGGTGCGCTCCGTGGAAATGATGCCCACCTTTTTTCCCTCTTTATGGGCTTCTCTGACTTTTTCGTTGATATGGGCAACCACCGCATCTTCGTTTCCCGCGATGATGGTAAGGTCTGCTCTGGGCGCGTAGTGTCGGTATTTCATACCCGGTGCCTTGGGCGCCTGTCCGGATGCATCATCCAGGATGGTCCGGTCTACTTCCACCTTCTGCAGCACCTGCTCCAGCATTTCTCTGGTGATATATCCCGGTCTGAGGATCATGGGTTTATCTTCCGTCAGATCTACAATGGTGGATTCCAGGCCGATCCCCACCTGGCCGCCGTCCAGGATCATCTCGATCCGCCCGTCCATATCCTCTTTCACGTACCTGGCCAGTGTCGGCGAAGGCCGTCCCGACCGGTTTGCGCTGGGCGCTGCGATATAGCCTCCGCTTTCCAGGATGAACTGCCTGGCCACTTTGTGAGAGGGCATGCGCACTGCTACGGTATCCAGTCCTCCGGTGGTACGCATGGGGACCAGATCGCTTTTCTTCAGGATCATGGTAAGAGGGCCGGGCCAGAAGGCATCTGCCAGACGTTTGGCCTCTTCCGGCACTTCTCTGGTAATGGGGTAGATATCTTCCCATCTTCCGATATGCACGATCAGCGGGTTGTCCGAAGGTCTGCCTTTGGCTTCATAGATCTTCCGGCAGGGCTCCTCCTGCAGGGCATCTGCCCCCAGGCCGTATACGGTTTCCGTAGGAAATGCTACCAGCCCGCCGGCTTTGATGATGTCGCCCGCTTCCCTTAAGATCTTTCTTGCTCTTTCGCTATCCAGATCTTCTTCTGTCAGTACTTCAAATCTTGTTTCCATAGCTTACTCTGTATCTACTGCGTTCACGTAGGAGGAAATGCATCCCCAGATGCTGCTCTTTTCCAGTCCCAGCTTCCAGGCCGCCACACCTGCTACGTGATATTTGCTCATAATGTTCAGCTTTACCTGAATGGAGTCCTCATCCTCCATCCAAACCTGATAGGTTACCGTACCTTCTGTTTTCTCTGCATAATTCTGGCAGGTAATATCATCCCAGGCAGCTTCCATATCATGGTTTTTGAGGAACTGCTCCGCCACCGGCATGCTGACGGCTTCAGAGGTAACGGTTCCGTCTTCGGTCTTCCAGATCCGTGTGTAGAAGGGGATGCCGTTGATGATCTTCTCCGCCGGCACTTCCTGTGCGGTCAGGCGGATCCCGTTCTCCACAAAGTCAATGGAGGCAACGCTTCCTGCAACAGGGCTTCCGCCCCAATACTCGTCATATCCCATGATGACCACATAGTCCGCATAGCGGCCCTGTTCTGCACGGTTGTAGAAGAAGGAGCCACCCTGGGGTACATAATTGTCTACTGAAAGGATGATGCCGTTTGCCCGGCAGTCAATGGATAATTCCCGGATAAATTCTACGAAATGGGGACCTTCGCTTTCCTGGATCTGCTCAAAGTCCACATTGATGCCATCCATGCCGTATTCGGTCACCTGGGCGATCAACTGACTGATCAGATTGGCTCTGGCCGCAGAAGAGGAAAAGATGGCCATATCGTCCACTTCTTCGCTGAAGTTATCCACCAGAGCCCAGACCTGTATGCCCTTATCATGCATCGCATCCACATAACTCTGGCTGGCGTAGCTTACGATATCACCGTTGTTTCCGGTCAGATGAAACCAGGTGGGGGAGATCACATTGATCCCGTTCAGGTTCAGATCGCTGTAGGTGTCGTTGCCTGCAGCAGCGGCTACCTGATGCCATCCCAGAGAGATCTTTCCCTCATGGGAAATAGATGTAAATTCAGCATCCGCGTAGGTTCCCCGGGTAACTTCCCTGCCCGGCGTGCTCTGGGATGCAGAAGAGATCCGCTTGTTTTCCACGTATCCGATAAAGCCGTCGTAGGTCAGCACTTTGGACCATTCGTCCATGGCTTCCAGAAGGACCAGCTGGTCATCCTTGGCTACGTCCGTCAGGATGTCGCTTTTGATGCCTCCCTGGTAACGCACCTGGGTATCCTTCTCCACCGTTACGATGTTCTGCTGCTCATAGGCTGTATGGAGCACCATTCGGTTGGGCTCTGTATAGGTCTCATAATCAAAGGCGGAAAACAGATGGACAAACTCCACGGCCAGGTAATAGATCCCGTTTTCCTTCAGGACCGGCGCATAGTCGCAGGCAACCGTTTCGCCGCCTGCCGTGTAGCTGTTTTCTCCGATGACGGTTTCCAGGATCCTGTCCGGAAGTACATAGCGCAACGTATTCTCGTTTTCGTTTACATAAAAATGATCACAAAAATAAGCGTTCACTGTATCCAGGTCAAAATAATAAATGCCGCCTGTCAGCTTCGCTTTTTCCGTGATCCTGTGGTCCTGGAGGATCAGCGCCACTTCGTCTTCCCCTTCCAGGTCAAAATATTGGTTTAAGTCCCGGCGCTCTGTGGAATAGGAATACTTCTCCATCAGTTCCTTACCAACCGTAAGGCCTCCGATGATGCCGATCAGTATCAGTGCTATCAGTACCGGTATGACTTTCTTCATTACTCATTCGCCTTCCATTTTTCAACAGATTCTGCCGTTATTCATTATAACAGACTCTCTTATGGTCGGCACGACTTTTTTCACCCGTTATCATATCGTCATTACTTGTATTTTTCGCATTTTTCGATTGTCTGAGGGACTTCTCTTTTCCATGTCATGTGATTTCGATAGGAGTCAGCCTTCCTAAGCGGATATGCCCCAAAAGAGGTCCTGCGATGTAAAAATCCTCTCCGCTTATGAAGTTTTTACAAATAATGACGATATAAATAATGAGGGCAGATGCATCGAACAGCTTTTAAAAATGTTGTGTTGTGTGATGTTTTTCCCGATAGGGAACGATACTTAAGAGTGTTTCGATCAGGTCGCGAATGTACCTGTAAGGAATTGATCATTCAATCAGAATTGTATCGATCTAAACTGTCTTGCCTCCTTTCGTTTTGGAATACGTTCGAGGCATCGTACTTTGGTACTATAACATGCCGCAGCTTATAATGCAACCGCCAATCTAAAATTTATGTAAATTTAACTTCCTGTCTATTGACCTTACCAGGGTTCAAGTATATGATACATCATATTAAATACCGATCAGAAAGGAGTGATATTCTTGAAGATTGAGAAAGTGAATGACCGACAGATCCGTTGCATTTTAACTTCCGAAGACCTGGCCAGCAGGCATCTGAAGATCAATGAGCTTGCCTACGGAACCGAGAAGGCAAAAGACCTCTTCCGGGACATGATGCAGCAGGCATCCTTCGAGTTTGGCTTTGAAGCAGAAGATATCCCTTTGATGATCGAAGCCATCCCCATCAGCAGTGAGAGTATCGTTCTGATCATCACCAAAGTGGAAGATCCGGAAGAACTGGATACCCGTTTTTCCAAGTTTGCTCCTTCTGTTTCCTCCGATGAGGAAGATGCAGAGGACGAGGATATGGGCAGTGATGAGACGGAGATCTCTCTGAGCAGCAACATTCCCGAAGAAGTACAGGACCTTTTTGAGCAGGTTCGCAACAGCCTGACCAAATATAAAGAAGAACTGGAAAAAGAGGATGCTTCCGCAGCAGGTGCCGAAGAAACGGCCATGAAGCTCTACGCCTTTTCTTCTCTCTCTGAGATCATAAAAGTGGCACACATCGTAAAGCATTACAGCGACATGAACTGTGTATACCGTAATCCTGCAGATAACACCTATGTACTTTTGCTCTTTAAGAAGACGATCTCCAAAGAGGATTTTGCCCGGATCAATCATGTGATCGCTGAGTTCGGCAAACTGCAACGTTCGGTTCCTGCCAGCTATGATCATATTTGCGAACACTATATTCCTGTTTTAGAAAAGGATGCCATCGATCAACTGGCGAAAATCTGACACACAGCGGGTTCGGTTTTCCGGGCCCGCTTCTTTTTTGTCTGCAAGTTAGTTGCAAATAACTGATTTTATCAAAAGTAGTTAGTCTTGTCTACCTCTTTGCCCTGTGTTTTGAAAAAAATACACACTTTTTCTTGTTTTCTCTGTCTTCATCCGATATAATCATCATAAACAATAGAGTTCAACTGTTTTCGCAACAATTGAGAAATACTGTAATTGGATCAACAAAGGAGGTATCAGACATGGCATACGTTATTGGTGATGGTTGTGTTAGTTGTGGTTCTTGCGCTTGACAGTGTCCTGTAGGCGCTATCAGCGAAGGCGACGGCAAGTTCGTAATTGATGCAGATACCTGCATCGAGTGCGGTTCTTGCGCAGCTCAGTGTCCTGCATCTGCTATTGAGCAGGCTTAATTAAGAGCAGACAAAGCAAAAGGCGATTGCATCCGCAATCGCCTTTTTTATTTTTCCTATTCTTCGTAGCTGCTTTTCTGGCTGGCTTCCAGATTGGCAAATTTGGTATACTGCCCCATCCATGCCAGTTCTACCGGTCCGGTCGGGCCGTTTCTCTGCTTGGCGATGTTGATCTCGGCAATTCCTTTTTTCTCGGTATCCTTATTGTAATAGTCATCACGGTATATGAACATGACCACATCGGCATCCTGCTCGATGGCTCCGGATTCACGCAGGTCGGACAACATCGGACGATGATCCGGTCTCTGCTCTACGGCACGGGAGAGCTGGGACAAGGCGATCACAGGCACCTTGAGTTCTCTTGCTACGCCCTTCAGAGCACGGGAAATATCGGAAATCTCCTGCTGTCTGGAATCGCTTCCACGACCACTGCCGCTCATGAGCTGCAGGTAATCGATGATGACCATCTTGATGTCATGCTCCAGTTTAAACTTCCGGCACTTACTTCTGAGTTCCTGTACGGTGATACCGGGCGTATCGTCAATGATCATCTTACTGTTGCCCACTACACCGGCACCTTCGATCAGTTGCTCCCACTCGGTTTCCGACAGACTACCGGTTCGGATATGCTGGGCATCGACTCTGGCTTCCATGGCAAAGAGACGATTTACCAGCTGCTCCTTACTCATTTCCAATGAGAAGATGGCAAGGGGCATATTCTCATGAAATGCCACATATTGGGCGATATTCAGGACAAAGGCTGTCTTTCCCATGGAAGGACGGGCTGCTACCAGGATAAAATCGGCCGGCTGAAATCCGGCGGTTTTATAGTCCAGATCCACAAATCCGGAAGGGATACCCGTTACCGATCCCTGGTTTTTCGCTGCCGCCTCGATCTGGTTCATCACATTGATGACCACTTCCCGGATGGGTACATTCCGATCGGTACTCTTGGTCTGAAACAGGGCAAACAGTTTCTTCTCGCTGCTTTCCAGGATCTCCTCCAGAGGGGTCTGTCCCATGTAGCACTCGTTGGCGATCTCTTCATTGGTCCGGATCAACTGTCGCATGATGGACTTTTCCCGAACAATGGTGGCATATTCCGCAACGTTGGCAGAATAGGGAACGGATCGCACCAGATTCCCCACAAATTCCAGACTGGATACGGAAGGGTCGGCACTTTTCTCTGAAAGCCGCTCCTGCAATACCACCAGATCCACCGGTTTATTCTCTTCTCCAAGCTCTACGATGGCTTCAAATACCACTCCGTACTGCTTATTATAAAAATCCTCACTGGTAATGATCTCAGAGGCTTTTGTAATGGCGTCCCGGTTCAAAAACATGGAACCGATCACCGCTCTCTCAGCTTCATCATTATGCGGATATACACGTTTTAATAGAGTTTCTTCCGCAGAAGGCATGGTACTTCTCCTTAGCTTTCTTTCTGTACATCTACGGTCAGCTTTGCCGTAACCTTCGGATGAAGCTTCACATTCAGAGTGTATACACCGAAGTTCTTGATCGCGGTATCCGGCATTACGATCTTCTTCTTATCGATCTCCAGATCATACTGCTGCTTGGCTGCCTGGGCGATCTCCTTGGAGGAAATGGAACCGAATACCCGGTCACTTTCTCCGCCTTTCATCTTAACCACCACTTTGGCGGCTTCTACCTTCACCTGCAGTGCTTTTGCCTCTTCCAGGATACGCTGTGCTTCCTTTTCTTCGTTGGCCTTCTGCAGTTTTAAGTCATTTAAGTTCTTGCCGTTGGCTTCCAGTCCCAGTTTTTTCGGCAGGACAAAGTTTCTGGCATATCCGTCGTTGATATCAACGATCTCACCCTTTTTTCCAAGGGATTTCACATCCTGTAACAAAATAACCTTCATTTAGATTGCTCCTTCCTCGATCATCTTATCCAGCGTGTCTTTTATGATCACGATGGCTTCCGCAATGGACTTTCCTTCCATCTGGCAACCGGCCACGTTCAGATGTCCGCCGCCGCCCAGGCGTTCCATGATGATCTGTACATTGACTTCATCAATGGATCTGGCACTGACATAGATGGTGTCCTGATAATCCGTCATAACAAAGCTGGCTTTTACGCCCTTGATGTTCAGCAATTCGTTGGCAGCCTGGGCTCCGATCACCGTCGGGCTCTTTACATCCTCTGTGGAACAGAAGGAGATCGCATAGGAATTGCGATAGATCTCTGCCTGACTGACGGCGTCTGCCTTTGCCTTATATTCGGAAGCGTCCTCCCGGAACATCTTCCTTACACGGGTCACATCCGCACCGCTCCTGCGCAGATAAGCAGCTGCTTCAAAGGTGCGGACACCGGTTTTGTTCATAAAGTTATTGGTATCTACCATGATACCGGAGTACATACAGTCTGCCTCTTCCGGCGTGATCTTGATATTTCCGGATGCATACTGCAGGATCTCGGATACCATTTCACAGGCTGAGGATGCATAGGGTTCAATATAGGACAGCGTCGCATTCTCTATGGTTTCGGAACCCTGTCTGTGATGGTCCAGAACCACCACGGAATTGCACAGCTTTATGAGATCCGGACATTCGGTGATACTGGGTTTGTCCACGTCCACAACCACCAGCACGGTATTACTGTTTACCATGGAAAGGGCCTTGGCGCTGTCTATGATCATGTCTGACTCATACTGTTCGTTATTCCGGAACAGATCCACCATGGGCTCCATGGAATTGGTGATGGTATTGATGACAATGTGGGCTTCCTTGTCCATCGCCTTAGCCATCCGATAGATACCCACTGCAGAACCGAAGCTGTCGGCATCTCCCAGACGGTGTCCCATGGCAATGACCATATCCTTGCCGCTGATGATCTCCTGCAGAGCCTGCGCCTTCACACGGGCTTTTACACGGGTACTCTTTTCCACCTGCTGACTCTTGCCGCCGTAATATACCACCTGCTTGGGCGTCTTGACCACGGCCTGATCGCCGCCACGTCCCAAGGCCAGGTCAATGGCATTTCTGGCAAACTCATAATTCTGGGAATAGGTCAGTCCGTCCAGACCAAATCCCACACTGATGGTGACCGCCATCTCGTTTCCGATATTAACGGTCTTTACATCCTCCAGGAGATCAAACTTGTTCTCCTGCAATACGCCAACAGACTTCTTCCGCATGATGACCAGATACTTGTCTTTCTCCAGCTTCTTGCAGATACCGTCCATGGCGGATATATACTTGTTGACTTTTCGGTCGATGAGGGCGATCAACAGCGCTCTTCGCACTTCTTCCACGCTGGCCAATGCCTCGTCATAATTATCCAGGTAGATCAGGCCCACCGATACGCTCTGGTCGTCTACTTCCCGCAAAGCGATCTTTAATGCGGTAACATCAAACATGTACAGCGCGATGAGGTATCCCTCATACTCATCTTCGTCAATGATGTCGCTGGCCTTTGCCATCTCCTCCAGAGAAATGCGGCGCATTTTGGTGACATATTCATGATCGTCAAAAGACAGATCCACTTCGCAGTGATCCGCGATGAGATCTTCTCCGTCTTCTCCTGCCCCCTGAAGCACCATATGTCCCGGCAGCTTATCCTTGGTGATGGACGGGAAAACAGACGTGATGGACTTATGATAATCGTGATCCTGGCCAACGGTTTCCTCAAACAGGGCATTGGTCCACAGGATCTTACCGTTTTCATCCAACAGCGCGTGGGGTAGATCCAGGTCATATAACAGTTGTTTCTGGATCTGTCCGTATTGCGTCGCAAAGCTGATCAGCTCGTTCATGAGAAGCGGCCGATTGTTCAGGCTGGTTGCCAATGTCACGACGAAGTAGACCACCAGAAACGCACTGAGCAAAAAGCCTGCCTCAGTGTTCAGAAAATAAATGGCGATATTGATCAGTACCAGCACGATCCCCAGATAGATAAGCGATCTGGTATAGTGCTTTAATCTGCCCTTCAGCTTGATCGTATTCTTTTTCATCAGCACAGACTCCTTTGTCTAACGGATGCTCCCCCCACATCCCGTAAGACCGTACAGATGGTAAAATTATAGCATTTTTCCTCTATAAAGAAAAGGGACTGCCCTTTCGGACAATCCCTTAATGATCAGCGCTTTGATCGATCAATCGATGGTGTAAGGCATCAGAGCGATGTGACGTGCTCTCTTGATCGCTACGGTTAAAGCTCTCTGGTGCTTTGCGCAGTTACCTGTGATTCTTCTGGGAAGAATCTTACCACGCTCAGACACGTATCTCTTTAACTTTGCAACATCCTTATAATCAATTGTGCTCTCTTTACCGCAGAATACACAAACCTTCTTTCTTCTGTGCATACCGCCTCTTCTCTTCATGGGAGCATCGGAACGATCTGTCTTATTAAAAGCCATTTTACTGCCTCCTATCTGAAATCACACATTCATTCTAGTTAAACGGTAATTCCTCGTCTATTCCTTCCGGAATATTCATGAATCCGTCTCCTGCAGAAACAGGTGCAGCATCGCTGTGTCCCTGTGCAGGATCGTAACCTCCGTTATTACTGCTGTTCTTACTCTCACAGAACTCCTGATCCTCAGCTACCACATCGGTGGTGTAAACCTTCTGACCATCCTTATTGGTATAGGAACCGGTCTGGATCCGTCCGGTTACCAGAACCTTCATTCCCTTTCTGAAGTATTTCTCAGCAAATTCCGCACTTCTTCCAAAGGCTACGATGTTAATAAAATCTGCTGTCTGCTCCCCGTTATTGCCGGATCTTCTGCGATCTACCGCCAGAGAATATCTGGCAACGGCTGTGGAGCTTTCTCCCTGTGAGTAACGAACTTCGGGATCTCTTGTTAAACGTCCCATAAGAATAACTTTATTCATTTATATTACCTATCCTTTAATCAATCCTCGTCTTGCTTTACGCACAAATAACGAAGGACATTAT
>JAILDL010000020.1 GCA_024689465.1 Lachnospiraceae bacterium | reverse complement strand
AGTCTGTTCCCGGTAAAACCAACCTCCCAAGCAACAGCCATGCCACTCCACCCATTACTATGTTTGTGGTTAACTAATGGTTAACTAATCTAAATATAGTTACAAATTCAGATGAGCGAGTTATTTGATACAGCGAGATCTTCAATTGCATATCATATTGGCAATATATTCAAAGAAGGGGGTGCAAATGCACCCCCCCCTAAAAGAGCACCCCCTCTGCGAGAAATGCACCCCCTCCCCGAGAGGAGTAGCTTATAGGACCATAAAAAACTACGTTTTGACTACGAGTGACGGCCAAGATTTGCCACACTTTGCCGGGTTTTGCCATTTGGTCCGTTTTTCTGTAAAATGACTGAAGTGGATATAAAGCCAGGAATGCCGGCAAACTGGGGCATATCCTGGCATTTTGGGATAAAGCCTGGAGGTATATTGACGTGATAAAGGTTCTATTCGTCTGCTGGGGCAACATATGCCGGTCCCCGATGGCAGAATTCATCATGAAAGATTTAGTGAAAAAAGCGGGACGAGAAAAGGAGTTCTATATCGAGTCTGCAGCGCATAGTAGAGAAGAGATTGGCAATGGAGTCTATCCGCCTGCGAAAGCGGAACTGAAAAGACATGGTATCGGCGTAGCTGGTAATGAACTTGGTGTCGGTGAGAAAAGAGCTAGGCAAATTCGCAAAGATGAGTATGCCGATTGGGATTACATCATCGGTATGGAGCAGATAAACATCACCCATATGATGAGAATCCTAGAAGAGGACCCGGAGCATAAAGTGCACCTTCTGATGGACTTTACGGGACGTAAAGAAGACATCGCTGACCCCTGGTATACGGGAGATTTTGCTGGTGTCTATCAGCAGATCGTCAAAGGCTGTGAAGCACTGATTGCAGAAGTACTGCATGAGTAAGCGCAGACGGCGCAAGCTAATTATCCCCCCGGTTTTTCCGCAAATCCTAAATGGCATGATAAAAGGGCATTCCCAACCGGGAATGCCCTTATTTTCAGGTTGTTGGCAAAAATGAACCCTTAACCCCGTCCCCAAGGGGTCATACGGAGAACAGATCCCGATACCATACCAGAGACTGGATGTATGCGGAATAGACCTGATCCATATTGATCTCTTTTAACATCATCTGACGGGAAACCTCCTGCCAGGAAGCGTCCTCATATTGGCGCATGAAATCCAGTACCGGGAACAGCGGGCCGGTCTGATCCAGCAGCGCCTGTCGGATATCCTTGGAAACCTTTACCATTTCCAGAGCTTCCGCCATGGGCTTGTCCAGGATGATATCCAGAACGGAGAACAGACCCATCAGGAACAGTTCGGAGGAAAGGGCAGCATGTTCAAAAACAGGAGCCAGATTCTCGGCAAACTTTGCACGCAGCAGGGACAGACGGGTGATCTCGCTGGGCTTGTCGGCACACAGCTCCTTGGTAACTGCGGTATTGATCCACTTCTTTAATTCCTTCTGACCAAGCATGGCAGCAGCATGACGAACGGAGGTGATACCGGAATTCATGGTCATGCGGTTTACCATCTTTAAAAGGGAGATGACCAGAGCGGTATCCCGTCCGATCACATCGGCAGCCTCAGTCAGCTCGAAATCCTGATCGTTTACCACATTTAACAGTTCAATATAGTTGGCCTTCAGAGGTGCAACCTCTTTTTCGCCTTCATTCACCGGCATACGGAAGAACTTGCCTTCGTACAGATCGTAGCTTCCGTTTTCAGTCAGCGCTTCGTATTCTTCCTGGGTATTTACATTAACCGCAACCAGTTTGATGTTGGGGAAGAGATTATTGAAATAGATCCGCGCTTTGGTGATGTCAATACGTCTATGATTCAGCAGAATGTAATCTGCAAGGAGCAGGATCTCGCGATGGGCTTCGAAAGCTTCTACAGGGAGCTTTTGAACGGCCAGTTTGTATCCTGCTTCCTTCAGGGCTTTGATCCGTGCCACATTGGCTTCGTTTGCATCTACCGAGGAGTCGATCAGCAGCACGACCTTTGCAGCGGGAGCGGTACACATCTGCTCGATGTCGCTGAACAGGGAAATGTTGTTGATGCCGATGAAAACATCTTTATCTCCGGAGATGGTCTCCAGCCCCATACTGTTGATGATGTCCAGTCCGATGATGTTTGCAGCACCATCCAGGCTTCCGGTACCAAGGAGAGCAGGCTTCATCAGCAGATTCTCCTTCTGGGCAAATACGGAATATGCTCGCACGATCATGTTGTCGTCAAACAGGGGAATTAGGGTAGCCAGCATATGCTATACCTCACTTTCTATCGGCTTATTGCCGGGCTTCTTCCAGACGCTTGGCATCAGCGGTCAGCGTCTCAATGATACGACTTACGTCATCAACGATCTCTGCATTCTTCTCACTGGAAGCAAGGGTACCGCTGGCATGAGCAGATACCTCTTCGGAGATGGCAGATACCGTTTGAATACTGTTAACAATGGTAGAATTTGCATCTTCCAGCTTCGATACAACCTGCGCCAGGGTACCGGCCTCGCTGTTGGCGGCTTCGGCACTGCCGGTGATCTGTTCGAAATTGGCAGCTGCAGAATTGGCACAATCATTTTGTTCACGGTTGCTGTCCATCAGCTGATTGATGGACTGTACGACCTCTTTCAGCTTGGTAGAAAGGTTATCGATCAGCTTGGTGATATCGCTTGTGGACTGAGCTGTCTGATCCGCCAGCTTGGAGATCTCATCGGCAACCACTGCAAAGCCGCGACCTGCTTCTCCGGCTCTGGCTGCCTCGATGGAAGCGTTCAGAGAAAGGAGGGTGGTCTGGGAAGCAATGCTGGTGATCATTTCCACGATCTCATGCATCTGTGCGGTATGCGTATTTAATTCTTCCAGCTCTGAAACAACCTTATTGCCGGCCGTCTCGGAAGCTGCGACCTTCTGCAACAGCAGATTGATGTTATCACGACCCTCATCAATGGCATCGGAGGCTTCCTGCATACGCTGGGAGATAGTGGTGGAAGCGTTCTTTACTTCATTGACGCTGTCCTGAATGGTCTCAGTCATCTCCAGCTGTTCCTGAACGGAGTTGGCTGTTTCGGTGGTGCCGGAAGAAACCTCTTCCATGGCACTCTTGGTTTCTTCAGAGGATTCGGTGAGCGTTTCCACGGACTGGCTGATCTCACCGATGGCTTTATTCATATCCCCGACGGTTTCTACGATGGTCTTGACCATGGCATCGCTGGCAGCCTTTTCGGCTTCGATATCCGCTACCTTGTCGGCATTGTTTTCTGCGGAAGTTTTCGCTACCAGATAGGTATATATACTATACAGGATCACCAGCAGAACCTGTATCTCCAGCATCGGCATGGTCTGGTTACTCAGATCCCCGTAGCCGCCCTTGGAAAGAACCATTCCGGCGGAAATGACATTGATCAGGATCAGACCGACGGACTGGATGATGGTGTATTTCTTATCATTAAACAAGGTGATCAGCACCATCATGATCAGACCATAGGTAAATACCAGCGGATTGTGTGCGGTGAACAGTACGTAGGAGTACATGATCGCGTAAAGACAGGACACGATGTGTCTGAGAAGGACCGATTCCGGGTCTTTTTTAAAGATGTTCAGCTCTGTAACAATGGTGACCGCAATGATCGCAGCAAGAGCACCAATGTATCCCCAGGTTCTGGAACCCTTAAAACCCTCTGCCAGGTACGCTACCAGAATGATGCACTGATAAACAATGTGTGTCTTGATAAAAAGAGAATTGTTTCTCTCAAGATCAGAGACTCTCTTATTCATACTTACCCCATTTCTGCACCGTTTTAATCTGAAAGATGGTCAGGTGCCGACCAGTAGAGCAAAAAATATCAATATTATTTTACCACAATTGTTCGAAATGTGTAGATATTTTTTGAAAATTGACTATTTTTTTGAAAGGGATGAGAAAGCCCGAAAACAAAGGGGATTTATGCTATAATAAGTGCATTATGAGAACGGATTTACGAAAAAAAGCAGCATTAGTATTCAGTCATTTTACAATCTTCCTCTATGGAGCGGCGGCGCTGTACCTGTATGTACGCCAGAGCCAGTGGGTAGACGGCGCCGTTTACGAATCGGACCTGCCGGCACACATTTCCATGGCACAGGAAGATGGGGGCATCTATTCCCTGACCAGTCTGTTGTACCGCTTGCTGGCGCCGCTTCCCTACGGGACCTTTTGCATCGCCTTGTTTCTTGCACTTTGCACGGTCGGGGCGGTTTATGCAGCAGCGGCTCTGATCCGGGAACTAAGCGGCGAGCGGAATTATCCGGAGGGCTTTTATGAGCTGGCGGGGCTTATTGTCAATCTGGTGATGCCCTGTTACATAAAGGGATTTGCCGATGGCCGCTATATTGGCATGCAATCCCCTTCCGTCTGGCATAACTCCACCTATATCGCCATGAAATTTCCGGCGCTGCTCAGCCTTCTTATATTTATACGGATGGAAAAGCAGATCCGGGAAAAGATCAAGGCTTCTGACTGGCTGATCTTTACCTTCCTGCTCCTTCTTACAACGGCGGTAAAGCCCAGCTTTTTGGTGGTATTTGCTCCGATGATGCTGGTCTATCTGCTGAGGGATCTTATAAAGGGCGTGCCCTTTGGAAGGCTCTTTATATTTGGCTGCGGCGTTCTGCCTTCTCTGGCAGTGATCCTGATCCAGAATGCTCTTCTGTTCGGTGCAGATACGGGAAACGGATTTGCTGTTCTTCCGGGGCAGGCGATGATGCAGCATACCGGTTACCCTCTGGTGGTGACGGTACTATCCCTGCTGTTTCCTCTTACAGTTCTGGCATTTCATATAAGGAAGCTAACGGAAAACGCATGGTACAGAGGAGCCTGGATCATGGCCGGTATCGGTTTTCTGGAGTATTTCCTGTTGGCGGAAACGGGTACACGGATCAGCGACGGCAATTTCCTCTGGGGCTACAGCATCGCGATCTGCGCGCTTTTTATCGCCTCATTGGTTGTGTGGCTGGAAGATTGCCTGAAATGGAAAGAAAAAGAAAACTCCCTGCCCGGAAAGGTGGGAGCGCTTTTAGCGGTGGCAGCACTGATCTGGCATCTGTACTGCGGCATTTATTTCTTTGTGAATCTGGTACAGGGAACATCCTACTGGATGTGGGCATAACATGAGGACGTCCTACCAATGCACCGCACTGATAGGACGTCCTACTTTTCGTTCTCCAATGGACTTTTCTCTCTTTCTACTGGATTTATATAATCAAAAACGGATGCAATCAGGTGAAGCACACGCCGCCATCTCTTATCCGTTCCTTGTTCACGAAGAGTTTGAATCAGTGAAGCACTCGCCACGTCATCTCTCTTATGTTCTCCAGTTGTTTTGTGTATTATCAGTATAGTGGCTGGGGGTATAATTGTCAATAACATTTTATCGATATTTTAAAGTTGACTGAATTGTCAGAACCATTGCCACAACTGTCCTTTGTCAAAATCCCCTTTACAATCCGCGGAAGATGGGTTAGAATGCGGCTATACGATAAATCGTTGAAGAGAACAGTAGCATGAGGAATGTATCAGAGAGAGATGCCCGTTTCGGAGCTGCAAGCATCTTTACAGGAAACCATGTGAAAACCATCTCGGAGAGGCTTTAATACAGCCCGGTGACTCCGTTATCGTCTGAATGAGTGATCTGCAAGCTGCAGATAAACAGGGTGGAACCGCGTACCTACGTCCCTTGTGCCGATCATGGCGCAGGGGCTTTTTTTATATACCAAAGGAGGTTTTTATGGAAAGAGAAGAATTTTTGGGACTCTACAGACATTCCATGGCCCATGTGCTGGCGAAGGCTGTGATCGAGCTCTATGGAAAGGAAGTTCAGTATGCCATCGGTCCTCAGATCGAAGACGGCTGCTACTATGATTTTGTACTGCCGAAAACGATCGCTACCGATGACTTTAAGGCAATTGAAGATAAGATGCGGGAGATCCTTCGCAGGAAGGAAGCCTGGACCCGCAAGGAGATCTCCAGAGCAGATGCGCTGGAACTGTTTAAGGATCAGAAGTTTAAGACCGAGGTGATCCAGGATCTTCCGGAAGATGAGAAGCTGACCATCTACTACACCGGTGATGACTATGTGGATCTGTGCCGCGGCCCTCATGTTGAAAACTCCCAGGATCTGTTAAACGTAGCATTCCAGGTAAAGAGCGTATCCAGTGCCTACTGGAGAGGCGATGAGAAGCGGGATACTCTGCAGAGAATCTATCTGTACGTATTCCCCAGTAAGGATGAATTAAAGGCGCACCTTAAGTGGATCCAGGAAGCACTGGAGAGAGATCACAAGAAGATCGGCCCTGCGCAGGATCTGTTCATGTTCCATGAGACTGCACCCGGTATGGCTTACTGGCTTCCCAGAGGCTGGAAGATGTACCAGGAGCTGATCCGCTACTCCAGAGAGATTCAGGAAAAGCACGGTTATCAGGAAATTTCCGCTCCTCTGATCAATAACAAGAAGCTTTGGCTTATCAGCGGCCACTGGGCACATTACGTAAACAACATGTTCCTTGTACCCGGTGTTACGGAAGGAACGGAAGCGACCGATTCCATGCTGGGAGATGACAAGACCTATTCCATCGAGACAGTTGATACCATGGCTGCAAAGCCCATGAACTGCCCCAATGCCATGACGGCGTATAAGAGAACCGTACATTCTTATAAGGAACTGCCCATTCGATACAGTGAGATCGATGTGCTGCACCGTAAGGAAAAATCCGGTCAGATGAACGGTCTGTTCCGTGTACAGGAGTTCCGTCAGGATGATGACCATACCTTTGTAACCGAGGATCAGATCAAGGACGAGATCCTGGACATCATCAGCATTGCTGATGACATCTACAAGACCTTTGGTGTGACCTACCGTGCAGAGTTCTCCACCAGACCCGATGACTTCATGGGAGACATCGAAGTATGGAACAAGGCAGAAGCTGCCTTAAAGGAGATCCTGGACCAGAAGTACGGCGAGGGCGGCTACGAGATCAATGAAGGCGACGGCGCTTTCTACGGTCCCAAGATCGACCTGCAGATCAAGGATGCTCTGGGACGTGAGTGGCAGTGCGGTACCATTCAGCTGGACTTCCAGCTTCCTGCAAACTTTGAGCTGACCTATCAGGATGCTGACGGCACCATGAAGCAGCCCGTGGTCATCCACAGAGCCATCTTCGGTTCCTTCGAGCGTTTCATCGGTATCATCACCGAGCACTTCAAGGGAGCATATCCCTTCTGGATGTGCCCTTATCAGGTGGGCGTGGTTCCCATCCGTCCGGAGCACAACGAGTACGCCGAGAAGGTTGTGAAGCTCCTGCAGGCAGCAGGCGTTCGCGTGGAAGTAGACTATGCGGACAAGAACATGAACGAGAAGATC
>JAILDL010000126.1 GCA_024689465.1 Lachnospiraceae bacterium | reverse complement strand
GGGCGATCGTCTGAATCTGGACTTTTCTGCGAACGTATTTGGAAAAGAGTGGCAGCTGTTCTCCGTTTCCGATTGGGATTCCAAGGCCTGGATGAAGGGAGAACTTTCCGGAACGGTAAACTTTAAGCCGACGGCAGAGATCCTGGAGCGTGCCGGAGGACCCTATCTGTCCTTCTTAAGCGATCTGGGAAGCAGTGTGACTCTGGATTTTAAGCCCCATAAACTGACGGTCAAGGCTGTGGAAGACTACCGAGGAAATACCATTGAAACCTTAAGTGTGGAATTGTCCACCGGTAAGGGTAAGCGTGGCGGCATGGATCCCAAGGCCGAGTATACGGAGATCCACAGCTACTATGACTGGCAGGACTATGGTGCACAGGTGGATACCACCGAACTCTTTAAGCGCATGGTGGATGCCGGCGTAAAGGGAACCCTGGCCAACAAGACCCTGTATGAGCTTGCGGTTCGGGCTATTTTCGGATTTTATTGATCGAAATGATCCTATTTAGAACAGGAGACTGCAGGTGGAATTTTGCATCGAAGGGATCAGCAAACAGTATAAGAAAACCGTGTTGGATCATGTAAGCTTTTCCATAGCTTCCGGAGCTTGCATCAGCCTGGTGGGGGCTAACGGAAGCGGAAAATCCACCCTGTTATCCATTTTGGCAGGGGTAAACAAGGCGGATGGCGGCTCCTTTTTCGTATCTGATGATGTATCGGAAGAAAGCAGGAGAGACCTGCTTACAGACGGACGCCTTCGAAACCGCCTCATCGGGTATGTGCCTCAGGGGACGCCGCTGATCGAGGAATTAAGTGCCATGGACAACCTGCTTTTGTGGTACAGTCGCCGGGATATTCCGGAGTCCTGTGAAAACGGCGTGATCGGCCTTCTGGGTGTTTCGGAGTTTCTGGATGTAGCGGTGCATAAGATGAGCGGGGGCATGAAAAAACGCCTCTCCATAGCCTGCGCTATGGCCGGAAATCCCAGCCTTCTTCTTCTGGATGAACCTACAGCAGCACTGGATCTTCCCTGCAGGGAAAAGATCTACGGCTTTTTCCGGGATTTTAAGGCAAATGGCGGTGCACTTCTTCTGGTTACCCATGAACCGGAGGAGATCACCTTAAGTGATACCTGTTATCTGCTTAAAAACGGACAGGTCAGTGTGTATCCCTATGACGGAGACGTACACACTCTGGCAGAAAGGCTCTGACATGAACGGCAGGGCTTATTTTCATGTGCAATCCAAACGGCTTCGCATCCTTCTAAAGATCATGGTGCCCATTCTTGCAGCCATCACGCTGCTGGTATCCCTGGGAGGCTATGCAGCCATTCATAATACCCTGGAACAAAATCGAATGAAGATCCGGGTTGGGATCTGCGGAGATACATCCACGCCGATCCTGAAAATGGGTCTGTCCTTTCTGACGGCTTTTGATGACGCCCAGTATCTGGTGACGCTCCTTCCCATGGAAGAGGAAGATGCGTTAAAAGCTCTGCGCAGAGAGGAGCTCTCTGCCTATGTAGTCATTCCCGATGGCTTTGAGGATGCGGTCAATTATAATCTGGATGATGCTCCCATTCGTTACTATTCCTCCAGAGGACAGAAGGGCCTGAGCAGCCAGATCATGGATCAGATCGCGGAGAGCATTTCCGATATGATCGTGGAGTCCAATGCAGGAGTCCTCGCTTACAGCGATGCCCTGGTGCAGGACGGAGCCTATGACGGTGTCATTGTGGAATCCCTGTTTTTAAAGGACATGGAGCTGATCCTTCGGCGAAACGAACTGCTGACCTACGAGGAACTGGGGATCACAAGAGGCGCCGGGACCTTTGTCTATTACCTGCTTTGTGCCTGTCTGTTTTTGCTGCTCCTGTTTTCTCTGGCGGCGGCGCCGTTCTTTTATGGGCGGGATCTTTCCTTTGAACGTCTGGTTGCAGCCCGTGGATTGTCCGGCGGCAAACAGGTTTTACTGGAATATGCGGCTTATGTCCGACTGGGCCTTGTCTGGTGGATCTTCGTGTCAGCCGCTTTTGGCATTTTGATGCTGCAGGAAAGCGGAGGGCTTTCCTTTGCCCTGATGTGCCTGTCTTTGCTTGGCGCCATGCTGCTGTTTTTTGCCATGCATCTTTTCCTCTATGAACTGCTGGAAGGGGTGGTGACCCAGCTGTCCGGCCAGTTCTTTTTGTATCTGATGATGGCCTATTGCAGCGGCTATTTTTACCCGGGGTATCTTCTTCCAAAGTCGGTGCAGCGTTTATCCCATGTACTTCCTACAGGGATGAGTCTGGATGCTCTTTTGGATGCCCATAAAGGGCAGTTTCCTTTGATACCTTATCTGGGAATGCTGGTGCTTAGTCTGGCATTTCTGTTTTGTGCAATGATCCTTCGGACACACCGGATCCGGAAAGGAGGAAAAAGCGCATGAATCCATGGAATTTCTGGTTAAAACGCCTGCTCCTCTTAAATAAACGTCTCTTTTACCGTCCCAGCTATATCCTGTTGCTTTTAATGGTGCCGGTCATGGTCTTTACGCTGCGCACCTGGGCAGGGAGCGAAACGGGCTTTGCCACCATCGGGATCTGTGAAAACGGTATGGAAGATGAGGCGACCCGGGAACTGTTTGATACGTTTGTGAAGAAACAGGATCATATGCAGTTTCTTTCCTACGAAGATGCGGAAACTGCCACGGAGGCTGTGGCAAAAGGCGAGATCGATGCGGCCTGGATTGTACAGGAACCCCTTTCTTCCGTTATGGAAAGCGTTCAGACGGGGACGATCGGGAACCGGATAAACGGCAGGATTTTCCTGCACATCGTTCTGCGGGAAAAGACGGTGAACCTGCTGTTTGCATCGGAACTGCTTAACTGCGCGATCTACCGTTATACCTCCTATGCAGCCTATGCAGGAGAAGTACAGGCGCATACGGTGGGAGAGAGGACGGAGAAAGAACTGCGGGATCTGTATGAGAGCAGGGTTTATGAGAAGACTTTCCTGATCTCTTCCTATCTGGATGAAAACAAAGACGGGTCAGCAAAAGAAGGGGAAAAAGACATTTCCCTGCTGGTAGCCCCGCTGCGGGGCATGCTGGGTGTGTGGCTGTTTCTCCTGGGACTGATCGGAGCACTGTATTATGAAGCGGATGAGAAAAAGGGATTGTTTGTCTGGTGGAAGGGAAATGCACTTTTGCGGGAAGCAGGGTACATCCTGCAGATCCTTTTAAACGGAGGAGTAGTGTATCTGATCGCACTGGTTGCCATCGGCGTCTTTACGGACCCGGGGCGGGAGATCACGGCGCTTTGTCTGTTTATTGTTGCATCAGCGCTTTCTGCCATGCTTCTGCGACGCATTTGCAGAAGCGGGAAGGTACTGGCCATGCTGATCCCGCTGATCGTCATCGCCAATCTGGTCTTTTGCCCGGTGTTCCTTACGGTACGGCTAATTCCGCGGATCAAATATCTGTTTCCGCTGTACCATTACATGAACTGCCTTTATGACAGTTTTTATCTGAGGAGTATGGTGATCTATACACTGATCGGGGCAGGATTGCTGATCGTAGGTCAGGTGAGGGGAACAAAGATGGGCTTTCGGTTTTCAAAGAGAGTGATATAACGGAAGCCGCATTCTTCCAGAATGGAAGAAACCTTCTGATAGTGGGTTGCCATATCCGCTGCCTTGTGGGCATCGCTGCCGATGGTGAGGATCTCACCGCCCAGCTCCTTATAATCCCGTACCATCGCGGTGCAGGGATTGGGCTCCTTTAAACCGTAACGGATCCCGGCGGTATTGATCTCGATGCCTTTTCCGTGGGAAATGAGATAGGAGAGGATCTCCCGGAACAGTTCCCGGTGGTCTTCGTAGATATAGTCTCTGTCTTTCTGCTTGCCGACCCGGACCACATAGTCCAGATGGGCGGCTACATCAAAGTCATCGAAGAGCTTTATGTTGCGGTAGATCTCTTCAAAAAACTCCCGATAGCATTCGGCATCGGAGCGGCCTTCGAAGTATTCCGCATTGTAGGGATCCTGATGGTTGCAGATATGCTGGCTTCCTAATACAAAGTCAAAGGGAGCGGAAACGACAAAGGCTTTGTTTTCTTCTACAATATGGGGCTGCAGGCCGCATTCCACACCGAAGCGGATCTTGATCAGCCCGGCATATTTTTCCTGCATCGCCCTTACCTTTTCTTCATAGGCCTTTACATCCAGATCAAAGGTAAGAGAGGGATCGTCTTCCGGGACGGGATAGTCGATGTCCCGGTGCTCCGTAAAGCAGATCTCCGTCAGGCCGATATCCAGTGCCCTGCGGATCATGGCCTCCATGGATTCTTTGGAATCGGAAGAAAAGGATGTATGTAAATGATAATCAGTTGTGATAAGCATGTCTGTCTCCGTTTTTATCCTGCCGGATAGGGCAGGACCTTGAAAATACTGTAACAGCGGTAAGCAGGCAAGGGGGCGGTAAGACCCTCATGTCCAAGAAGTATCATAGCACAAAGGCCGGATTATTTGTTTTTTGATTTATGGGGTTGAATTTTTGTACTATATTGAGTACAATTATTGCGCTGACAAAATTTTGACAAGCTTAGCCCTTCAAACCGGGGCTTTGTATAATCAAAATGATTTATAAAAAACCCAGGAGGTAACAAAATGGCAGTAAAAGTAGCAAT
>JAILDL010000125.1 GCA_024689465.1 Lachnospiraceae bacterium | reverse complement strand
TACCTGCGTATATAAAAATGCGGCAGAAGCCAAGGCGCATCCTTTAGCTCTGTCCCTGCTGTTCTATGACCGTATCGAAACGGATCAAAACCGGATCTGCTTATACCCTTATCCGGAGCAGACACCCTCCGCGGGTAAAGGTGCCAAAAGCTCTGCTGCCGGGAAAAAGAAAGCACCGAAGCAGGACGATCTTCTGCAGGGACAGATCCTCTTCGAAGATCCCGTATCCATAGCGGCCGAAGAACGTGAGATCACCGACCCCAGACTGATGGTTGCCTGGAAGCACCCGCTTACCCGTGTGCTGATAAAGCCCGATGCATGCGCAAAAGGAGAAACCACCGTTACGCTGCGGTTTACCCTTTCCTAGGCTAGGAGTTTGCAAAGCCTGTCCCCCCCAAATGAACCACTAACCCCGTCCCCAAGAGACCATAGGGCACAAACATACAAAAAGAGCTCAAACAGCGCAGCCGGTTTTCGAAACCTGCGTTATTTGAGCTCTTATTCTTTTCTTTCGTAACAATCAGGTCAGGCCAGGAAATAAACCAGGCTGACCGCCAAGCCAAGAAGAAATCCGAAGAATACCTGCAGGGGTGAATGCCCTACCAGTTCCTTTAACTTCACTTCCACCGGGATGTCCGGCGCGCCAAGTTCTTCAAAGGTCAGCATCATGGAATTGATCACCTGGGCCTGCTTACCGGTTTCTCGCCGAACACCCATGGCATCGTGCATCACTACGATGGCCAGGATCGCTGCCACCGCAAAGACCGGTGAGTCCCAACCTGCCACAAAGCCTGCGGAGATCGCAACGGACGTTACCGTAGCGGAATGGGCGGATGGCATACCGCCGTCCCCTAACAGTCTTTCCCAATTCAGTTCTCTGTTTACACCTGCATAGATCGCGGTTTTGATCACCTGCGCCAGTGCCCAGCTGATCAGTCCGACGATAAGGATCTGATTATGTAAGATTGCTTCTAAGATTTCCATGCAAGCATTGTACCATTGAATCCGGAAAATGGAAACTGCGAAATTCCTGTTACGGTTCCTTAGGCTCTTTGGGATAAATTCGTCAATCTACCTATTTTATTCCTCTTTACATAATGCTATAATGATTCGGTCGTAAAAAGAGTATGAACGCGCTGTATTACGACCGAATTATTGTTTGATCAGCGCAGAAATGTGGTGAATTATGATACAAAGCAGAACACATAACTGTAATGAACTTCGTCTGGAAGATGTGGGCAAGAATGTCACCCTGGTGGGCTGGTACGAGAACATCCGTAAAGTCAGCAAGAACCTGGGCTTTCTGATCCTTCGCGACTTCTACGGTACCACCCAGATCGTCATTGAGACCGAAGAAATGATGGCCATTATCGACAGCGTCAATAAGGAAACCACCATTTCCGTAACCGGTTCCGTAAGAGAACGTTCCAGCAAAAATGCGAACCTTCCCACCGGTGATATCGAAGTGGTTCCCGAAAAGATCGAAATCCTGGGCAAATGTACCCACAACGCTCTTCCTTTTGAGATCAACCAGTCCAAGGAAGCAGATGAAGATACACGATTAAAGTACCGCTATCTGGACCTGCGTAATCCTCTGGTAAAGCAGCGTATGGTGCTGCGCAGCCATGTGGTTGCAGACCTTCGGAAGGCTATGACCGATCTGGACTTTCTGGAGATGACCACTCCCATCCTGACCTGCTCTTCTCCGGAAGGTGCAAGAGACTATCTTGTTCCCGCCAGAAAGCATCCCGGTAAGTTCTACGCACTGCCTCAGGCTCCTCAGCAGTTTAAGCAGCTGCTCATGACCTCCGGCTTCGACCGTTACTTCCAGATCGCACCCTGCTTCCGTGATGAGGATGCCCGTGGCGATCGCACCCCCGGTGAGTTCTATCAGATGGATATGGAGATGGCTTTCGCCACCCAGGACGATGTCCTTGGCGTGCTGGAGAGCGTCATCGTTCCCATCTTTCAAAAGTACGGTATCTATGACCGCGTAACCCCCGCTCCTTTCCGCCGCATCGCCTTTAATGATGCCATGGAAAAGTACGGTTCCGATAAACCCGACCTTCGGATCGACTTGGAGATCCAGGATGCCACCGAGCTTCTCTCCGGCACCGGATTTGGTCCCTTCGAAGGAAATGTGATCAAGGCTGTGGTTGTTTCCGACTTTACCGCAACCCGCAAACAAATCGATCAGCTGACCGCTGACGTAGAAGTACAGACTGCACAGAAGACCTTCTGGTTCCGTCTGGATGAAAACGGCGAGCTGGTGGGCGGTATCTCCAAGTTCATTACCCCCATCAAGGAGCAGGTGATCGCAGCCCTTGGCCTTAAGCCCGGCTACTTCGTAGGTCTGGCTGCAGGCAAGAAGAGCGTGGCTCAGAAGACTGCCGGCGTTCTGCGTACCAAACTGGGTGCTCTCTGCCCCAACCATATGGATAAGGAACAGTATCAGATGTGCTGGATCGTTGACTTCCCCATGTATGAGATCGGTGAAGAATCCGGCGAATTAGAGTTCTGTCACAATCCTTTCTCCATGCCCAATGGTGGTCTGGAGATCCTGGAGAAGGCTGCAAAGGGTGAGGTTGATCCCTTAAGCATCACTGCCTTCCAGTATGACCTGGTCATCAACGGTTATGAATCCGCTTCCGGTGCCGTACGTAACCACGATCCCGAGATCATGGTCAAGGCCTTCCAGCTGGTTCGCCTGGGTGAGGAAGATGTAAAAGCGAAGTTCCCTGCCATGTACAATGCCTTCACCTACGGAGCACCTCCTCATGCAGGTGCTGCTCCCGGCGTAGACCGTATGATCATGTTGCTGACCGGTGAGGAATCCATTCGCGAGGTCATCACCTTCCCCATGAACAAGAACGCACAGGACGTTATGATGGGCGCTCCCACTACCGTGGATCAGAAGCAGCTGGATGATGTACACATCCTGATCAATATGCCCAAGGAAAAAGAATAACAGAAGACATACTAAAAGATCCCCGGACCGATCGGTCCGAGGATCTTTTTTGTCTCTTATGAATGACTATCCTTCCACCACTTATACAGGGAATAGCCTGCAAAGCCTGCGCCTCCTGCCATCATGATCACAGCAAAGGCCATGAAGATCCCGGAGGGAACTTCCTTGGTGGTCAGCTCTCCCTTCATCAGGGAATAGCCGAGATAGACCAGGTAGGCACTGACGATCACGCGCAGCACCACTCTTACAGTTTCCTTATTTCCTTGCGGATCCATGGTTACTCCCCCATCTCACGATCCTCAGGATCATGACTTTCCGGTCTTGTGGTTACTTACTACGTCGAATACAACGGCTGCCAGCAGAACGGCACCCTTTACCACGTACTGCCACTGATCGGACAGGCCGTAGATGGACATACCCTGGTTGATAACGCCTAACAGGATCGCACCGACCATGATGCCGGGTACGGTACCGGATCCGCCGTATGCGGAAGCACCACCGATAAAGCAGGATGCGATGGCATCCATTTCGTAGGACTGACCCATGGAACCGTCTACGGAACCGATACGGGCGCCCATTAACAGACCGGACAGACCGGCTAAGAAGCTCATTAAGAAGTAAGCGACAAAGTAAACCTTTCTGGGATCGATACCGGATAACTTGGTTGCCTTCTCGTTACCACCTACCGCGTAGAAATAACGACCGAATACGGTAGAGGAAGTGATAAACGCAAAGATCAGCACTACCGCCAGGATCCAGATGAGCATTACGGGAACACCCTTATACTGCATAAGCTTTACAGAATACAGGATGATCAGTGCATCGATGATCACCAGCTTCACGATCATGGAAGACAAGGAGCCGGTGGGATAACCGTTCTTTAACTGCTTTCTGCGGCTGGTAAAGAATAACAGTGCTACCACAATGGCCACGATGATACCGATGATCAGTGCGGATACGCAGTTCTTATTCTGATCCAAACCGGGGATCTGAATGTAGGCTGTAAACAGATTCAGGAATCCTTCGTTGGAAATACTGATGGTCTTGGAATCCAGTACGACACGGGCCAGACCTCTGAACAGGAACATACCTGCCAGGGTACAGATAAAGGGCGGGATGTGTACATAACCGATGAGGTAGCCCTGCCAGATACCGATGATGGCGGAAACCAGAAGGGATACGATGATCGCCACCGGTGCGGAAAAGCCACTGGATAACAGCTTTGCGGATAACGCTGCAGATAAGCAGAGGGTGGAACCGATGGACAGATCCACGTTACCGCCGGTCAGGATACAGAGCAGCATACCGCAGGCCATAACCAATACGTATGCGTTCTGTAACAACAGGTTGGACACGTTCTGTGCCAGGATCAGTCTCTGTCCGGTCAGAATGGTAAAGAAGATAAATACCACGACCAGAGCAATGACCATTGTATATTTTTTTATAAATGCTTTGAATTCTGTACTATTCATGCCTGTGCCTCCTTAGCCTCTTTCTTGTCGGAAGAAAGAATCGCGCTCATGATTTTTTCCTGGGTAGCTTCCTGCGCCGTGAACTCGGCAACCATTTCGCCTTCGTTCATTACATAGATCCGATCGCACATACCAAGGAGTTCGGGTAATTCGGACGAGATCATGACAACTGCCTTACCCTGAGCCACCATATCGTTCATGATACAGTAGATCTCATATTTTGCACCTACGTCGATACCTCTGGTAGGTTCATCCAGGATCAGAACATCCGGCTCCGCAAACATCCATTTGCTCAGCAGAACCTTCTGCTGATTACCACCGGAAAGATTGCCTACCAGCTGCTGTACGCTGGGGGTTTTGGTCTTCATGGCCTGAGCAAACTCTTCTGCCGCCAGGTTTTCTGCCTGTACATCAATGATACCGTTGTGGCTGACCTTTTCCAGCTTTGCCATGGTGGTGTTCCAGGCAATGGAGTCGGATAATACCAGGCCGTTCACCTTACGATCTTCCGTTGCATACGCCAGACCGTGCTGAATGGCATCGTGTTCGTTCTTTAAATGAACTTCCTCTCCCTTAATGAATTCCTGCCCGGTGATCTTGCTGCCGTAGCTCTTTCCGAACAGACTCATGGCCAGCTCAGTTCTGCCGGCGCCCTGCAGACCGGAGAATCCAACGATCTCCCCTTTGTTTACATGGAAGGATATGTCATGATCCACACATTTCTCCGTGTAAACCGGATGATAAACGGTCCAGTTTCTTGCTTCAAACATGACTTCCTGACCGACATTGTGCTCTCTGGAAGGGAAACGATTGGTCAGTTCACGTCCTACCATTCCCTTGATGATCCGCTCTTCATCGATGTTATGACCTTCATTGTCAATGGTCTCGATGGTGGCACCGTCTCGGAGGATCGTGATCTTATCGGCACAATAGGCCACTTCGTTAAGCTTATGGGTAATGATGATGGAAGTTAAGCCTTCCTTCTTAAAATCCAGCAGCATATCCAGAAGCATTTTGGAATCTTCCTCGTTCAGGGAAGATGTGGGCTCGTCCAGGATCAGAAGCTTTACGTTCTTGGACAGAGCCTTGGCGATCTCCACCAGCTGCTGTTTACCGGTACCAATATCTTTAATCAGGACCGTGGACTTCTCCTTCAGGCCGACTCTCTGCATCTGCATGTCTGCCTGATGGTACGTCTCGTCCCAATTGATCTTTCCAAATCCATTTTTGCGTTCATTCCCGAGGAACATGTTCTCGGCAATGGTAAGTTCAGGAATCAGAGCGAGTTCCTGATGAATGATAACGATTCCCTTTTCCTCGGAATCGTGAATGTTGCTAAACTGACATTCCTCCCCGTTATACTTGATCTGTCCGGTATACTGGCCAAAGGGAATGGTACCGGAAAGAACGTTCATCAGCGTAGATTTTCCTGCACCATTTTCTCCTACCAGCGCATGGATCTCTCCGCGCTCTACCTGCAGATTCACATTATCCAAAGCCTTTACGCCGGGGTAAAGCTTTGTGATGTCTTTCATTTCCAAAATGATATCTGCCAAAATGCGTCCACCTCCTGGGTTACTTTCAGAAGTTTCGTAGGTTTTCCAACCTTTAAAAAAGGGCGGGACAAGCTGATGCCCCGCCCAGGAATTACAGGCTTGTTGATCGATTAGTTCGTAGCCTTGGGATATCCGTTCTCCATGGTGTAGTATCCTGTATCAACCAGTTCCTTCTGGATGTTGTCCTTGGTAACTACGGTAGGAACTAACAGATAGGAAGGAATGATGCCGGTGTTGTTGTCATAGGAAGATGTATCGTATGCACAATCAAAGCTCCAGCCGGACTTGCTGATCAGATCAGCATTGGGCTTCTCGCCGCTCAGAAGAGCAACACCAAGATCCAGAGTAGCAACTGCCTCGTTTGCAACTGCCTTGTAAACGGTCATGGTCTGCTTTCCGTCAACGATGTTAGCCAGGTTAGCTTCGTCACCGTCCTGACCGGTAATGATAACGGCATTGCTTCCTGCATAGTCGGTAGCGATGGCCTGTGTAACACCAAGTGCGGTAGAGTCATTGGAGCAAAGCGCTACATCCAGCTGTGTTCCGTCAGAGTAGTAGGAACCAAGGATGTTCTGGAAACGCTCCATAGCGTTTGCGGTATTCCAGGACTCGGTAGCAACCTGAGCGAACTCGGTCTGACCGGAAGGAACAACCAGCTTACCAGATTCGATGTAAGGTCTCAGCACATCGTAAGCACCGTTGAAGAAGAAGCCTGCATTGTTATCAGCAGGATCGCCTGCGGTAAACTCGATGTTGAAAGGTCCTGCAGCGTTGTCCAGATCCAGAGCGTCTCTTACGAATTCGCCCTGCAGCTTACCAACGGTGTAGTTATCGAAGGAAACATAGTAGCTGACTGCATCGGTGTTCATGATCAGACGGTCATAGGAGATAACAGGGATGTTTGCTTCCTTGGCATCTGCCAGAACCTGTGTCAGGGACTCGCCATCGATGGCTGCGATCACAAGAAGATCAACTTCGTCTGCGATCAGACCTTCGATATCCTTAACCTGCTGGTTAATGTTGTTATCAGAGAAAGTAAGCTGTACTTCATAGCCTTTTCCCTTGAACTGCTCCTCCAGATAAGAACCGTCACGGTTCCATCTCTCCAGAGACTTGGTAGGCATTGCGATACCAACCTTCTTTGCTCCGCTACCGGAAGCGGAACCACATCCTGTAAGCATGGTAGCTACCATTGCGCCTACAAGTGCAAGTGCCAATAACTTCTTTTTCATATTGTACCCCCTTGTACAAATTTGTATTTTGGGCCTTCCCCGTTTTGAAAAAAGCCCGGTTCGTTTTGACAGGGAAAGCGTAACATACCCCTTTCTGAAATGTGTTGTCAAAAAATAGCAAATTTTTGAAATCAAAAAAGAGGCTTGAAACAGTTTCAAACCTCTTGTAACAAAAAAGTGCTATCCATGTGCTACCCTTCGGATCATTCTCCTCCGGAAGGGAGTACGGTTCTCGGAACCTCCGTATTTTCGGCAAAATCCGAGTATACCTCATCTCTGGCATGGTAGCCGCCTTCGATGATCACTTCGTCCAGATTATCCTTTGTTACCGCAACGGGCATCAGGATCACCGCCGGTACCTGGAAGGTGCCGTCATCCACCCGGGTGGTGATATCGGTCAGTTCTTCCCCCTTGGCCAGACGCACCGCATAGTCTGCCGCTTCCCTGGCTTCTTCACTGATGGCCTTAAAGACGGAAACCAGCTGGGTTCCCTGCACCACTCTCTGACAGGCCATAAGATCCCCGTCCTGTCCGGTGAGGTACACCTTGCCCGCCAGACGCTCTTCGGACAGAGCCTGGAAGGTCTGGGTGGCGATATCATCGTTTCCGCACATAATGGCGGCCACATCGGGAAACAGGCTAAGACCGCTCTTTACATAACCGTAGGCCTGGGCTGCGTTCCAATTTTCACACCGCTGGGTATAGACTACCTCCAGAGGAGAAGCATCGATCACCTCATGAAAGCCCTTTTCCACCTGGCCTACGTTGTTATCCGTGGTAGGACCGCCGATCATAAAGATCTCTCCCCCATCGGGAAGGGCTTCCACCAGGCTCTGCCCCATCAGGCGCCCCACCTGTTCGTTATCGAAGGATATGTACAGATCCACGTTGGAATTGGCCACCAGACGGTCATAGGAAATGATCTTGATCCCCTGATTCCGGGCGTCCTTTAAAACGTCCGATAAGGCATTACAGTCCACCGGGATCACCACCAGTACGTCCACCTTTTTCTCGATCAGATAGCGGATCTGGTCGATCTGCTCCTGCACGTCCCCGGAGGCACACTGGACATTGACCTCCGCTCCCAGCTCCTGTGCCGTGGAAACGAATACATCCCGATCCCGGATCCACCGCTCGATCACGAAGGAATCGATGCTCATCCCGATCTGGATCTCCGCGCCCTTACTGGGCTCTTCCACTACATTTTCCGCAGCCGTCTGCCCGCAGCCGCAAAGCAGCACGGTGCACAGAAAAGCTGCCAGTAATCCTTTCCCTTTGATTAACCCCTTCATACCTTTGTTCCCCACTTTTATAACCCCGGAAGTGCGCCTGCCGCAGATTGCCTTCCGTTTACCGATCACCTGTTGCTGCGTCTAGCCCTGCCGATACTCGGAAGGCGTTACCCCCACGTACTTCTTAAAGATCCGACTGAAATAATTGGGATCCCCATAACCGCACATGGAGCAGATCTCCTTGATGCTGTACTTTGGATTGGCCATGTATTCCTTGGCTTTCTGGATCCTTATATCCGTCAGATATTCGATAAAACCGTTGCCCATTTCCTGCTTGAACAACTTGCTGAAATAATAGGGACTGATATCCACCATGCGGGATACGTCATCCAGCGTCACATCCTCTGCGAAATGATCCCGGATGTAATCCACTACTTTCCCCACTACCCGCTCGGATTCCTTCTGCCGGCTTCCTTCGATGGCATTTAAGATCTCCCGCACATATTGCATGAAGAAAGCTCGGAGGGAAGACAGATCCGTTATACTCTGCAGTTCTGCCAGATAGTTACCTCTGCGCCGCTCTTCGGAAGAAAGGGTTCCCGCTTCCTGGGCCTTGCGCTCCAGATTCAGCAGCATCTCCAGCACCTTGACCTTGCAGTCTTCCACCGGATACTCGCCCACTTCGCTCATCCATTCCAGCAGGGTCTCTCCCATGGAGCAGCACCCGGTAATATCGGTCTTTAACCCCATCTGGTAGAAATGATTCTCCAGATCGATGGGATAGTCGCTCTTTGCTTCGGTGGCATTTACGTCCATGATGTGCACCACATGGCCTTCATTGGCCGTCAGGGCACGGATGGCTTCCCGATAGGACAGGTAGGCATCGGATGCATTTTTGACATTGCCGATCCCCACGCGAAACCGCAGATCCAGATGGTCCTCCAGTCTGCGCACCATATTGCGGATACGGGTAATGATCTCCACACGCTGCTCATAGCCGGTCTTTTCGTTTTCCACCGGCAGATACAGCACGATCCGGTTTCCCATGACCGGGCCGATGATACAGTCAAAGAAATCCCCCACGATCTCCCGCAGGGAAGAATAGGTCTGATTGACACGGACGTTGGAGCCCACTGCATTGGTGAGGTGTCCGTTCTCATCGCTCTCCCCGAATTCCAGCACCGCCATGTAGGCAAAGGCCTGGCGGATCTCCAGCATGTCCAGATAGCTCTGGTTGGTACTGCTCTTATCCTCCTGCAGCAGGTTATTGATAAAGGCGTTTTCGATCATGGGGATGACGATCTCCAGTTTTTCCCGGACACGCAGGTCATCGCTGCGCTTCTTGCGCACCTCTTCCACCTGATGCATGGCCCGGACGCAGACGTCCACGATCTTTTTCTTATTGATGGGCTTGGTGATATACTCCATGACCCCCAGATTCACGGCTTCCTGGGCATAGGCGAACCGGTCATAGGCCGTGATGATAACAAAAACAATGTTGGCACCGGTCTGCTGGACCTCTTTGATGGCCTGAATACCGGAAAGTCCTGGCATCTGGATATCCACAAAGGCGATATCCGGGCGAAAGCTCTCCGCCAGTTCGATCACTTCCCGGCCGGTCTTGGCCGTCACCAGTTCGCAATCGCTACCAAAATTGGATTCAATGGTACTGCGGATAGATTCCCGCATGATTCCTTCGTCATCTGCTACTAAAATACGAAACATACTCTGTTCTCTCTGTCTTTTGTTGATCCGGCGTCCGAAAAAGCCGGCTGTTAGTATGCAAGCCGTTCCTATCCTGCGCTGTCACCGATTATCTTAATCCATACGACGGATAGGCAAATACAGGGTTACGGCCGTTCCTTTGCCGGGTCCTTCGCTTTCAATAGCGACCATCTCTTCCGGCTGCACATCGAAATAAATGACCAGACGGGAGATCACGTTATCTAAGCCTACACCGGTAGATTCGTCATCGTGAGCCACCTTGCTGTGAGCTAACACCGTAGCGATCTGCTCACTCGTCATGCCTTTTCCGTTATCGGCCACCGTGATGGCGATCTTATTATCCTTCTGGTCGATGGTCAGGAAGATCTTTCCTTCTCCCAGCATATCTCGGATCCCGTGATTTACCGCATTTTCCACGATTGGCTGCAGGATCATGCCCGGTACGGAGCAGTCCAGCAACCGGGGATTTACCTGTTTTTCAAAATAGATCTCTCCGGCAAACCGTACATTTAAAATATAAATATAGTTATCCACCATTTCAAGTTCCTGGGCAATGGTGGCATCTTCCTTTCCCTTGCGCACATTGTAGCGGAAAAAGTCCGCCATCTTTTCCAGAAAGACCGCCGTTTTCTCATCGTCTTCCATTTCCGCCAGCTGCACACCGGCGTTCAGGGAATTGTACAGAAAATGGGGGTTGATCTGGGCCTGCAAAAATCGGAGCTGTGCTTCCTTTAGGTGGTTTTGCATCATCAGCTCCTGTTCCTTCATCTCCTGCTGCTTTTCCGCACTTTCCCGCACCTGTACAACATAGGACTTGATGGAGGTGACCATATCGTTAAAGGTCCGGGTCACGATCCCGATCTCATCGTTGCTGTCCACCGGCGCCACCTGCAGATCCAGGTTTCCTTCACCGATACGGCTGGCGGTATGGGCCAGATCCCGAAGGGGCGCTACGATATCCCGGGTAATGGCGATGACCAGCAGGATGGAAACCAGCACCACCACCGCCTGGGTCAGGATACTGGTAAACTCCATATACTGCAGGGCTTTCTGCAGGGTCTGGTAGTTGGCGGCGTTGTTCTGGAACTGGATCTCGTTCAGATCTTCGATATCATCCACGATGAACCGATAGAGTTTTTCTGCCTTTTCATAGTTTTCCCGGTAAGCCGATACGTTCATACCACGCTTGGCGGATACCGCATCATCGGCATATTTCAGGAAGTTGGCAGACATGTTGCGGATATTCTTTTCCAAAACCAGGGAAGGATTATCTCCCACCTGCTCCGACAGGCTCTGGTAGAGACGTCTGTAATTTTCCTCTTCCCGGAAGAAATCCGACAAAGACTCATAGTCCCGGACTTCCAGATACCGGTAGAGATCCTCCTGCACCCGGTCGATGGAATCCGACAGTTCGGAAAGGTTTACGTTACTGCTGTATACGGAGTTCATCCGGCGGATCAGGTAGTTGATCTGGGAATACAGGATCAGGTTGGAAGCAAAGATGACCAGCAGAGTAAAGAGCATGACAAACCGCATCTTGCTGCCGATGGGAAGGTCTCTCCAGAAACGTCCTGCACTTTTGATCCGGGAGGCCTCCGGCTTATTCTTCTTCATCCGCAAGATCCTCCCCTCTCACAAAGGTCAGGTCTGTTCCGTAATAGGAATTGGTCCGTCCCTCCTGAATATAGTCGCAAAGGGCTTGAATAGCGTTTTCACCCATCTGATGGGTATCCAGCTTCATGGTGGTCGCAATGTTTCCTTCCCGGATGGCTTCCAGGATCGTTGCAGACTGGTAATACCCGATGATCTGCACCTGTCCCACCATGTTGTAATCGATCAGGCTCTGATAGGCTGCCTCGGTCTGCAGGGTGCTGAAGCACACCAGGATATCCGGTGTATCGCCAAAGACATGGAGCAGGTTTCGTACGGACTGATCGGACGCAAAGGCTTCTCCCTGGGGGATACGCACGGCTTCCACCGTGACGCGGCCGGAAGTCTGCGCATCGGTCATCAGGTCCGTATTGATCTGGGTAAAGATCTGGTATTCGTTTCCGTCCAGATCCGGGTCCGTTAACAGAACTTCGATGAGAATGTTTTCATCCGTATTCTTTACCAGTTCCAGGATCTTCTGGGAATAGGACTGTCCCAGACCGTAGGGATTGATCCCGATGTAACTCACCCGCAGGGACGCCGGTGCATCATCGAGAATGGTCACCACCGGGATGCCGGCACTGACTGCCTCGTTGATCTTATCGTTCAGACCTTCTTCGTTATTGTTCTGTACGATGATCCCGTCCACGCTGCCTGCAATGCAGATGTCCATCAGATCACACAGGGTATAATCGTTGTGTCCCGACAGATCCTTTAATTCCACATAAATGTCCCGGGGTGCGGCTTCTGCCTGCATTTCCCGGTATACATCGTTCCAGAAGTCCGTGTTGGTCCCGTCCACCAGCAGGGCAAAATGGGTGCTGTAAGTGGTGGTATACTCTGCCCGGTTTACACCGGAAATATCCAGGATATACCGAAAAAACAGCACCATGGCCACAGACAGCAGTACCACCAGGATCAAGCCGATATAGGTAAAGCGAAAGATGCTCAGATTTTTCTTTTGTTCGTTGTTTGTGCTCATTCGTCTTTCTTTTGTTCGAAGCTCAGGTTTCCTTCCAATACCGGTACCTTACTGGCAAAGAAGCTGAATTCTCCGCTGTCTAACAGGTTTCCGGCATCGTCGGTCACCCGGATGTCAAAGACCAGGATGTGCTTTCCGGTCTTCAGTTTCAGGCATTCACAATAAATATATTCCGTTCCCGTGGCAGGGAGCAGGAAGTTTAAGTTGGCGGAAACGGTGGTGCAATAATACCCGCTCATGCTGGCGGTCGCTCCGGCCATGACATCCACAAAGGAAAGGAGCGCCCCTCCGTGAATGCTGCCGTAGGTATTTTCCAGCCGCTCCTCACAGCGGATCCGGGCCTTACTGTAGGTGGAGCTCAGTTCTAAGATCTCAAAGCCGATAAACTGGTTGTAACGGTTTGCATATAATTCCGGGATCATCTTCTCCCGTATGGCTTTTTCCTTTTCGGTTCTGGCAGTTCGCAATGTTCTGATTTCCTTGGTTATTTTTTTCGCATATCTTCTTTGTCTCTGCCTATCATCATAACACGACAGAAACGGTATCAAAAAGACATGTCCTGCACTCCGGTGCAGCAAATCGCAGAGAAGGTCATGTTTTTGGACCCTTTGCATATATTATAATAACACTGTTCGGAAAGAACGGCACAAAGGGGGATACGATCCATTTCCGTTCCACAGATCGCAGAAGATCGTATCAAACGATTTATAAAAAAGAGGTAAAAGAAAGGATTCATCCATGAAAACCATCACCCTCCATCCCGAAACCCCTGTAAAGGACATTCGGGATCTCTTCGGCATCTTCTTTGAAGACATCAATCATGCGGCAGACGGCGGCCTCTACGGCGAACTGATCCGCAACCGCTCCTTTGAATTTGATCCCATCGATCACCCCTCCTATCATGCCCTGACGGCCTGGTATCTGACGGATGGGCTCTCCGGGGAAATCAGGACGGAAGAGCCTATTCATCCTAACAATCCTCATTATCTGCACCTGACAGCAGCAAGGGAAGGCTGTCTGGAAAATGAGGGCTATGATCAGGGAATCTGTCTGGAGGAAGGCGCTTCCTATGAATTCAGCATGTATGTAAAAGGACAGGGTATACTGCATGTCATGCTCTCAGAGGCGCCCAATACCACTATGGCACCTGCAGATTTCTTAACAGCCTCCGGCGGGGTCCGGCATCCTATCTCAGACGGTCGGGAGTTCTCTGTATCTTCTTCCGCCTGGCAAAAGGTGACCCATACCTTCAAAGTAACCAAAACCACTCATACCGCCTGCCTGCAGATCATCGTGACAGCCGGCTCTGACCTGGATGTGGATATGATCTCCCTTTTTCCTGCAGATACCTTCAACGGCAGAGAAAACGGCCTGCGAAAGGACATCGCCACTGCATTAAAAGACCTGCACCCGAAGTTCATGCGTTTTCCCGGCGGGTGTCTCGTGCATGACGGCAGTTTAAATGCCAATGACCGCAATTCCATGTACCGCTGGAAAAACACCTTAGGCCCCTTGGAGCAGCGCCCTTCCAGACGGAATAACTGGGGCTACAACCAGTCCCTTGGCCTTGGCTATTACGAGTATTTCTGTTTCTGCGAAGACATAGGCTGCACTCCCTTACCGGTAGTTCCCGGCGGCTTTAATCCCCACAAGGGAGAAGGCGTTCCCATGGAAGAACTGGATGCCTGGATCAGGGAAACTCTGGACCTCATCGAATTTGCCAACGGCTCTGCCGAAACGCCCATGGGCTCCCTGCGAGCAAAGCTTGGCCATCCGGAATCCTTCCACCTGCGCTACATCGGCGTTGGAAACGAAGAGATCGGTGCCGGCTTCTTTGAACGCTATCCCAGATTCCACGAGGCCATCCGAAAGGCATATCCGGATATCAAGATCATCAACTCCGCAGGACCCTTTGCCGTAGGCGACGGGTATGACGCGGGCTGGAAAAGTGCGGTACAAAACGGCTCCGATCTGGTGGATGAACACTACTACTCTTCTCCGGAATGGTTTCTTGCCAAAATGCATCACTATGACGACTACGATCCCAACGGGCCCAAGGTCTTCCTGGGAGAATATGCTTCCTGGGGCAACACCTTCTACAATGCCCTGACGGAAGCTGCCTACATGACCCATCTGGAGAAAGCGCCTGCGGTTGCCTTAGCCTGCTATGCGCCGCTGCTTTGCAATACCGCTTACCGCAACTGGACGCCGGACCTTTTGTTCTTTAACGGGCATCAGGTGGTGAAAACAGCCAATTACTACGTGCAGCAGCTTTTCATGCACCACCAGGGCGAAACGGAGATCGCACTGGAAACAGAAGACCTGGAGGAGATCCTGCATCTGAGTGATACAAACCGGATCGCAGGTGACATCACCATAGCCGGAAACGATATCGAGGGCATCTGCTCGGACATGGTCCTGGAACTGCCCCAGGGAGCCAAAAATCTGCCTTCCCTGACTGTCAGAACGGACAATGAGACCTATGTACTGGCAGAAGATGTGGACGCAGAGGAATATGCTCTGGAATTTTCCTTTAAACGGAACGCCGGCCGGAAGGGCCTTAAGATCTGCTTTGGCAAGAAGAAAGGGGAAGATACCTGCTTGATATGGGATTTCGGCGGTTGGGACAACTGGGATTGCAACATTGCTTCCAATGTCAGGGGCAGAGGCTCCGTGATCTCCCACCGGATCTACCATGTAACCGATGAGCCTTATAAGCTTCGCCTGGAAGTGAAGGGGCGCCGCATCAAAGCCTATGTAAACGGCGTTCTCATGAACGATACCGTAGACCGCCTGCCGGAGATTGAGGAACTCTACGTCTCTGCTTCCAAGGATAGCGAGGGAAATGTGTTCCTGAAGGCTGTCAATCTCACCGGCGACGATAAGGAAGTGCGGGTACGGATTCCCGGATTGGGAGGACGTTCCTGCTCCGAAAGTGCCTCTTCGGACTCTTCCACGGCTGATTCCCGGGAAGCTCTGGCCTATGGCAAGATTCTGCAGGCGCCGCTGTCCGCAGAAAATACCTTCGAAGAGGAAGTCGTTGCTCCCAGAGACTTCACGGTTCCTTTTGAGCAAGATGGATTCACCTATGCCTTCCCGGCCCACAGTGTAACGGTATTCCGGATCTGAAATCTGCTTTATCAAGCTTTAGGGGGCCAATTTTTTGACCCCCTAACCCCGTCCCCAAGAGTTCATTTGTACACAGCACCTTGCTGCTTTTTTCGTTACCGCACCATGCCGCCCCATTCCACAACGGTAAATCCATCGCGGATAAACGGCTGCACATCCGGTTCCTTCACAGGAGAAGCCTCCTCTCCCAGATCCTCTTCAAAGAGCATCCAGATGCGCAGGATCGAATCCGGCGCAGGTGTAATGGTGATGGGCATTGCCTCATCGCAAATGGCATTTAACTGCGGATACATGTGATAGTCCACATCTTTTTCCAGATATTCATCCCAATACTCCACAAATTCCAACGCTTCCGAAGGGGTCAGACCATAGGCGCTCAGTACGGACAACATCGCCTGATCTCTGCTTTCAGCCGGCAGATAGAATCCCTCTTCTC
>JAILDL010000118.1 GCA_024689465.1 Lachnospiraceae bacterium | reverse complement strand
GATGGTCTTGCGGGTAATGCCGCAGTGCAGAGTCACAAAGTCCACACCATCCTCCGCATGGAGCCTTACGACGTCTACGAAATCCTTTGCCGTCAGTTCTCCCAGATCTCTTTGATAATGGATCACGCTGTCATAAATGGGAACCGTACCGATCATGGCCGGACATTCGCTGCAAAGCTTCTGACGGAAGGGCTGCGTATTTCCGTGGCTGGACAGATCCATAATGGCTTCCGCACCGAATTCCACTGCCTTCATCACCTTTTTCATCTCCAGATCATAGTCCTTGCAATCCCGGCTGACACCCAGATTGACATTGATCTTGGTGGAAAGCTTCGCGCCGATTCCGTTGGGATCAAGGCCCTTGTGACCGGGATTGGCCGGGATCACGATATGGCCCTTCGCCATTTCTTCCATCAGGTCTTTTACATCCCAGTTTTCCTTCTTAGCTACGATCTCCATCTCCGGAGTTACGATCCCCTTTCTCGCAGCCTCCATCTGTGTCTTGTATTCTCTCATTTTCTATCCTTTTCTGTTCTTCTGAGTTTCATATCCCATTGATCGCCTGTTCAAGGCGTTTCCGCTTATGCGATCATACCTGCAACCACCGGATCCGATACCCGTGATCCAAGGGGCCGCTGCCTTTTCCAAGGTTTAAGCCGCTTTCCAGCGCACCGCTGATATATTCCTTGGCCTTTGCCACTGCATCTGCCATCTCGTAGCCCTTTGCCAGGTTCGAAGCGATGGCACTGGACAGGGTACAACCGGTCCCGTGGGTATTGGGATTGTCGATCCGCCTTCCCGGAAATGTCCGGATCTTCTGAGTTTCCTGATCATAGAGCACATCCGTGGCATCCTGAATGCTGTGCCCGCCTTTTACCAGCACGCTGCATCCATACTGTCTGCCGATCCGTTCAGCAGCTTTCTTCATCTGCTCCATATCCGTGATCGTTTCTCCGCAGATGCACTCCGCTTCGGGAATGTTGGGCGTCAATAGGCTGGCAAGAGGGATCAGTTCCTCCATCAGAGCATCCACAGCATCCTCCGCGATCAGTTTTGCGCCACTGGTCGCTACCATTACAGGGTCCACTACGATGTTTCCCGCATGATAAAACTCCAGTCTCTCCCGGATCACCCGGATCAAAGCCGCATCCGCTACCATGCCGATCTTTACCGCATCCGGATAGATGTCCGTAAAGATCATATCCAGCTGTTTCTCCAGAAATTCGGGTGTCACTTCCTGAATCGCAGATACACCCGTGGTATTCTGGGCAGTCAGGGCCGTAATGGCGCTCATGCCGTAGACATCGTTTGCCAGCATGGTCTTTAAGTCTGCCTGGATCCCGGCGCCTCCGCTGCAGTCACTTCCTGCGATGGTCAATACGGTTTTCATCTGGCAAACACCTTCGTCCGGTTCAGTGCGGTCACCAGAATGGCTGCGATCAGCGTTCCACCGATGGTGCTGACCAGAAACGGCAGCACATAGGTAAATAAGGCCGCTTCTCTGCCCATCACCAGGGTTGCAACGGGAAATGCCAGCATACCGCCGATCACGCCGGTTCCCACGATCTCTCCCAGATAGGTTGCAATGTAATTCTTCGTATAATGGAAGATCAGGCCGCACATAAGCGCTCCTGCCATGCTTCCGGGAAACGCCAGGAAGGTTCCCGTTCCTGCCAGGTTACGGATCAGGGATGTACAAAATGCCACCAGAACCCCATAGCCGGGTCCTAAATAAACAGCACATAAAACGTTGACCATGTGCTGAATGGGAAAGCATTTGCTTGCCCCGATGGGGATGGAAAAAGTGGATGTGACCACGGCAAGGGCAGTAAACATACCTGCCATTGCAAGTTTCTGGATGCTCATTTTTTTCATAATCGTTTTTCTACCTCTGCACGCAGGATGCGTGCTCCTTCTTTTATATTTTCATTGCCGAAAAGGGCACCTATTACCGCGATCCCGCACAGTCCCCTGCCGGATAATTTCCCGATGTTATCCGCCGTGATCCCACCGATGGCTACCACCGGAATGGGTACACCTTCGCAAATGCTGCGATAGGTTTCCCGATCAATGGGTTTTGCATCTTTTTTGGTGGCGCTTCCAAAAGCAGCTCCCACACCCAGATAGTCCGCTCCCTGCTCATAAGCCCTGCTGGCTTCCTCCAGGTTATGGGCCGTTGCGCCGATGATCTGATTATCTCCCAGGATTTCTCTGGCTTTCGGGATGCTTTCATCCTCCTGTCCCACATGAACGCCATCCGCACCGGAAAGAAGGGCAACCGTCGGATCATCGTTGATGATCAGCGGGATCTGGTGCCGCTTCGTAACTTCCAGATCCTGCCTGGCCCTTTCTATATATGCTTCCTGCGGCAGATCCTTTTCCCGAAGCTGCAGCATGGTGATGCCGCCAAGGATGGCCTGCTCCACAAGTATCTG
>JAILDL010000014.1 GCA_024689465.1 Lachnospiraceae bacterium | reverse complement strand
CCTGATCAATCCGGCCATTACCGATATCGAACGCAAGGAGATCCTGGATCAGGTCAGCGTGCATCTGGGAAATGAAGCCAATCTGCATTTCTTCCCGGATAAAGTCGGTAACCTGGCCCCTTACATCTATTCCAAAAGCCTGGTAAACCTGATGATCCCGCCCCGGGTACTGACCACCGGCATCCCCATGCAGGCCATGGAAGTCATGGGAAGCCGCGGCTTTCTGCTCTGCGGCTATCAGGCCGATCTGGCAAATGCCTTTATCCCCGGGGAAGAGGTGGTGCTCTTTGACAGCCGGCAGGATCTGCTGGAAAAGCTTACCTACTTCATGGAGCATGGCAAGGAGCGTACTTCCATCACCAAAGCCGCCTTAGAGAAGATCCGGACAGAGCATACCTTTGCCCGCCGGTTAGACATTCTGTTGCAATATGGCTGATCTTTACCGTTAGCCATTCTGTTACATTATGGCCGACCTCTCCGGAAGGATCTGTCTGTTTCAACAAAAGCCCCTCGAATCTCAACGATCCGAGGGACTTGATTATTTTACAATATTACATTTTTGAAGCGTACGCTTAAACCTTATTGCTTAAGCTTCTTCGTCTTCTTTTTTTCTCTTGATGAGAACATATCCGAAGATCATCGCTACGGTTGCCATAAGAACCACCCAAACGATCACGTTTGCATCATCGCCGGTCTGCGGTCTGTCGGCACCGAGTACCTGGGGAACTTCCTCATCATTAATAGTTACTACATTACGTTCTGCACCAAGTATCTGACCTCCGGTTGATGTGGAGGTAATAGTTGTACCACCGGATGCAGGTCCGGGCGCCGGTGTAACCAACGGCGCCTTTTATGCTCATTTTGCCAGCAAGGAGGATCTCTTCTCCAAACTGGCAGACCCTTGCCTTGCGCAATTTGCTGCCACTTATAATGAAGAAGCCGCACATTTCCATGAGATTCATAGCACAGAGGATATCACACGCATCCTGTCTGCTTCGTTTTCTCCCACGGAAATGCTGGTGCACTTCCTCTTTACCCATAAGGAAGTTTTCTTATTATTACTTACCGCATCTTCCGGCTCCAAATATGCAGACTTCCCCGCGCCTCTGATCGAAGCTGAGGCTACAGAAACGTTGGCCTTCTTAGAGAAGTGCCGTCCATTTATCCGAAAACCGGAACGACTAACGGCTTCCATCGTACACCTGGGAACCATGTTAAGTATCAACGCCGTTCCGGATTCCTTTAAGGCCGGTTGCAGTGAAAAGGAGACTCTGGAAGTAGCCCGCATTTCCTCGGAATTTTGTATTGCAGGTATGAAAGAAGTGTTTGGGATCTAAAATAAATAAGAAGGATAGACATCATGTTAGCTTACAAAGACAATTACTGGAAACTGCTCACCCGCATGCTGCACAAGAGCCTGGTGCAGCGATTTGGAAAAGAAGGGACCAAGGCGCTGCTGCAGAAAGCGGACAGCGTATATCGGGATATGCTAAGTAAAGTGGATGACGTGGGAGCCGACAATCCCATGTCTTCCAATATATATCAGTGCTTCGTATTCCTGGCCCTGTACAAGGCGTCGGAAGGCAAGATCTCCGTGGCAGATCTGCGCAATATCACCCGGGAGTTCATGGGTTCCCCCTTGATGAAACTGGCCTCTTTAAAGCGCAATCTGAATAAGGAAAAGGGCGTACAGGATCTCTCCAACCTGCTCCATAACAATGTGGCCTATTTGGAGGAGCATCCTCAGTATAAGGATGCTTCCTGGGATTTCCACTTTGACGAGACCCTGCACAAGGACGGCTTCTATTACCACTTCACCCACTGTCCTCTGAATGATTTTGCCCGCAGAGAGAACATGCTGGAGGTCCTCCCTGTGATGTGTGACATCGATTTCCTCACCGCAAGGATCATGCACTCTGTCCTCCACCGCGAGCAAACCCTGGCCAGCGGTGGCACCATGTGCGACTACTGGTTTGTAGGCGATAAGATCAAAGATCCTCAATGATCATTTTCTTTTATTCCTCATATTTTTCCATGAAAATGGGAGGCCAATTACGGCCTCCCGTTTCTGTTCCCATAACATTGTTCAGAGTAAAACTCCGGTCTTCCATTCTGCCCGACCGGATCATAGGATCGTGATCGTGAAAGAATAGGTCTTCTCTTCACCCGGCTTGCAAAACTGTACATTCTGCTTGTGCTCGAATACATTGTCTTCATTCCCTAACGTTGAGAATCCCATCCAGGGTTCAATGCAGATGAAGGGTGAAGGCTT
>JAILDL010000082.1 GCA_024689465.1 Lachnospiraceae bacterium | reverse complement strand
TCCTCCGGCACGTTCCTGGAAGAGTGCCTGCAGCCCGCAGACTACGGCCTGGACTTTTACGCGGCTCAGACCATGGAAACCTCTGACGGCAGAAGGATCCTCATAGGATGGCTGGCAACCTGGGCCTGCAACTGGTTTACCCCGGAAGATGGCTTCAGTGGCATGATGACCATTCCCAGAGAGCTCACCTTAAAAGAAGTGCCGGTGCTGCCGGGAGAGAAGGTTTTAGAGAGCAGCATCGAACTGAACGGGAAAGGGGCTGATGGGAAGCGGTATGTCGTATGCCAGAAGCCTGTGCGGGAATTGGAGCGTTACTATACCAATCCCGTGGAGATCCGTGGAAAGATACTATCCGATACATGCGAAACGTTTGATGTGTTAAAGGGAAGAGTCCAGAACCTGGAACTGTCCCTGACAGGCGAAAAAGGGGCGCTCTTTGAACTGCATTTTGCAGCCAAAGGGGACACCCATACCCGGCTGTCCTACGACTTTGATCGTCGGGAGCTGGTGTACGACCGCAGAAATCAGGGTATGACCAGAGACTGTGAAAACATCCGTGTGGTGAAGGTGCCGGGAGAAGGCTATCGGCTGGATCTGCAGATCCTGCTGGACCTGTATTCGGCGGAAATCTTTGCCCGGGGCGGCGAGATCGTCCTGACAAACGTGCTGCGAAGTCCGCTGGATTGTGAGGAGGTGCGCCTGTTTGCAAACGGAATGGTGCAGGCGGATATCTTAAAACATGACATCTGTGTCAAGTAATGCCATATAGGAGTCTGTATGAATGAAAGATTAAAGGTGGTGGCTCTCGGGGAGCTGCTCATTGATTTTACGGAGTACGGACAATCCTTGCAGGGAAATCCCGTTCTGGAAGCCAATCCGGGCGGGGCTCCCTGCAATGTTTTGTCTATGATGAAAAAATTAGGGGATGACGTGCACTTTGTGGGCAAGGTGGGAGATGACTTTTTCGGGCACTTCCTGGCGGAGCGCTTGGGCAAACTTGGAATCGGAACAGAGTACCTTTCCTTTGACCTGGCCGCTCACACCACCCTGGCTTTTGTGCACAATCATCCGGACGGAGAGCGGGAGTTTGGCTTTTATCGGAACGAACAGGCGGATACCCGCCTGGATGTGGGAGATGTCCCTTTGCAGCTTATCCGGGAAGCAGATCTTTTTCACTTTGGCACCTTGTCCATGACCCATCCCCAGGCAAAGCAGGCGACCCGCCTGGTCGTGGATACAGCGAGGGAAAACGGGGTGCCGGTATCCTTTGATCCCAACCTGCGTCTTGCCCTTTGGCAGCAGGAAGAGGATGCCCGGAAGGCCTTTGCCTACGGTATGGAGCGGTGCGATATCCTGAAGATCTCCGACAATGAGATCCTCTGGTATACCGGGGAAGCGGATCTGGAGCGGGCTGCGGCAAAGCTGCGCCGGGAGTTTCCGACGATCCGTCTGATGGTGCTCTCGAAAGGAAAGGATGGCAGCAGTGCTTACTGGAAGGGGCCTGCCGGGAAGGATATTGCCGTGTCGGAACCTGCATTTCTGCGGGAGGATACCATCGATACCACCGGTGCGGGGGATACCTTCGGCGCCTGCATCTTTCATTTTGCCCTGCAATACGGGCTGGAGGATCTGAATGAGAAAAAACTCCGCTTTATGCTGCGTTTTGCCGGCGCAGCTGCTTCCATCGTTACCTCCCGAAAGGGCGCCCTCAGCGTGATGCCGGAGCAGGAAGAAGTGGAGAAGATCCTGCAGGGTAGCGAAAGCCGATCAAAGCAGTAAACAAAAAAGCAAAACGGCATACCAATGAAATGAAGAAAGAATCCAAAGGAATGAAAAGAAGGATAGAAACCATGAAATATAATGGATTTTCCACATATCGAAGAGAGCACTTTGGAACCGTGCCCATTGAAAACTTTACATTGTCCTTTCTCTTAACGCCCTATACCTACGAGAGCTGCTACAGTGGCGTAATATCCGGACTTTCCCGAGAAAAGAAGACGGGCATGGAGGTCCTGATCGGAAAGGGCGGACGCGTTCTGGTGCGTGTGGGACTGGGAAATGACATCCTGGAACTGGAGAGCCTCCGGGAGCATCTGCAGTATCAGCAGGAAAATCAGGTGAGCATCGGCTTCTGGGGGGATGCCGGGTGGTGCGACCTGGTGATCAACGGAAAGCTGTCCATGCGTAAGCAGTTTGCTCGGCATGGCCGGTTTTATCCCGAGGAAACCTATGTGCTTGGCCGGTGGGAGCATCCGGACCTGGATCCCAGGAAGGGATTTTTCCATGGGGAGTTTTCGGAGCTGGTTTTTGCGCAGCAATATATTCACTATGATGAGGTGATCCGGCAGCAGATGGAGCGGTTAGATGCTTCTGCGACCTCGGTTTCGCAGGAGGGTGCTGCGCAGAATGTTGGTTCGCATGATCGGAGCAGCGTTTTTAAAGACGCGGACGGGATCATGGGAAAAACCGGGATCGACCGGGTCGACCTCTATGAGGGTGTGGATCTTTCGGAGGATCCTTATCACCCCGTCTTTCACCTGTGCCCGCCTGCCAAGTGGATGAACGAACCCCATGCGCCCTTCTTTTACGACGGATGGTATCACATCTTTTATCAGGCCAATCCCCACGGCCCTATCTGGGATAACATCTGCTGGGGGCATCTGATCTCCCGGGATATGGTGGACTGGCAGTATGCGGGGATCGCCATAAGCCCCGACTCGGAGCGGGAAAATCCCATCGATCCGGACGGCATCTGGTCGGGAAGTGCCTGCATCAGCAAGGAAGGGGTGCCCCTTTTGTTTTATACCGCAGGAAACAACGGACAGTTGCCCAACCAGAGCGTTGCCCTGGCAAAGCCTGCAGACCTCCGTGAAAAGGGGCTGCTGCACTGGGAAAAGATGGGCGTTTTGCAGAAACAGCCGGAAGATGTGGGCTTTTTGGGAGAATTTCGGGATCCCTTCGTCTTTCTCCGAAACGGACGATACTACATGCTGGTGGGATGCGGCGATCGGTATAACGGCGGCGGAAATGCCTGTGTTTTTGCAGGAAATGACCTCCACACACTGGAATACCAGGGCTTTCTGATGGACTACACCTATGAAAAGAGTCCGGAAGTAGGCCACGTGTGGGAACTGCCGGTGCTGCTTCCCTTGTTTGATGAAACGGGGGCAAAACAGTGCGACATCCTGCTTTTGTGTACCTGCCAAGTGGAGACCAGGAGAGTGGAGACCGCCTATTTCCTGGGGGATTTTGATGAGAAAAGCTGCAAATTCATAAGACGCAGAGAGCTTCCGGGGTTTCTGGACCTGGGGGGATGCGTGTTTACAGGCCCCAGCGGCATGGTAACAAAAGACAAACGGAGCATCCTGTTTACCATTGCCCAGGGAAGGCGCGACCCGGAGGAAGAATTTAACAGCGGCTGGGCCCATAACGGCGGGATGCCGGTGGAACTGTCCATGCAACAGGGAGCAGTGCGGATTCGGCCCATCCGGGAACTGGAGCAGTATTTTACCCAGGTGGTGTACGAGGGAAGAGAGGCAGAGAAACTGGCAGATTTTTGCCTGCTGGAGCATGCAGTGGAGCTGACGGCAGAGGGAGATGTGCTGGAACTGCTGCTGGAAGCGGGAGAGGAGGGAACGATCGTCCGCTACTGCCGCGAGGATGGCGTCTTCTCCGCACGAATGCGGGGAGAAGAAAAGCCCTTCAGTGTATTCCGGGGAGACGTAGATCGGGTCAACATCGGCGATGAACCGATCTCTGTGAAGATCCTGGTGGACCATTCTCTGGTGGAAATCTATCTGAACGAGAAAAAAAGTATGTCGCTACGCAGCTATGCCTATCAGGATGGCTACCGGCTAAAGCTTTTGCAGGCGGAGGAAGCGGCTGTAAGAGTCAGAAA
>JAILDL010000028.1 GCA_024689465.1 Lachnospiraceae bacterium | reverse complement strand
ACTGCTTCAAGCAACAGAAACGATACATTAGGCATAATAAAGGAACCAATTTAGATAGAACCATGAACGAAAAAGCATTAAAAACTCTGGAATTTAATAAGATCATCGACCAGCTGGTGACTCACGCGTCTTCTGATCCGGGAAGAAAGAAGTGCGCTAGCTTAAAGCCGATGACGGACATCAACAAAGTATTAAAGATGCAGCAGGAAACGGAAGATGCGGTGAGCCGTGTGTTCCGAAAGGGCAGCACTTCTTTTGGAAGCAACAAGGACCTGGGCGGGGCGGTAAAGAGCCTGGCCATCGGCGGTGCGCTGCCGGCAGGAATCCTGCTGCAGATCGCATCCCTTCTGGAAAATGTAGCCCGGGTCAAAGCCTATGGACGCTATGAGAGCAAGGGAGCGGTAAATGACGTTTTTGGTCGTTCGGCCAATGCAGAAAATGCCGGCGCAAACGGGAAAAACCAGGCTGCGAGCGGCTTGTCGGAGGAGGAAAAAACCTCCGAATTCGGAAACGACTCTCTCTCCGAATACTTTGACCTGTTAGAGCCCTTAACACCTCTTTCTACCGAGATTCGTCGGTGCATCCTGGCGGAGGATGAGATCGCAGACGATGCATCCGCAGGACTGCTTAAGGTGCGCAAGGAACTGAGCCACTCCGGTGAAAAGATCCACGCGGCCCTGATGAACCTGATCAACGGCTCTGCCAGAACCTATCTGCAGGACCCTGTGATCACCCTGCGCAACGACCGCTACTGTATCCCGGTAAAGGCGGAATACAAAGGGATGGTGAAGGGTATGATCCACGACCAGTCGGCGACGGGATCTACATTATTTATTGAACCTGCGGCAGTCGTGGAATTAAACAATCACATCCGAGAGTTGGAACTGCAGGAAAAGCAGGAGATCGAAAAGATCCTGCAGGAGCTGAGCACAAAGGCAGCAGAGTTTTGTCCCCAGCTCCAGTCAAATATGACGATCATGTCAGAACTGGACTTTATCTTTGCACGGGCAGGACTGGCGCTGGAACAAAATGCCATCAAACCGACCTTCCGCAATGACCGGAAGATCGACTTAATGAAGGCGCGCCACCCGCTGATCCCCAAGGACAAGGTGGTTCCCATTTCCGTAAATCTGGGAAAGGACTTTGACTTGCTGGTGGTAACGGGTCCCAATACCGGCGGTAAGACGGTTTCCTTAAAGACCGTGGGTCTGTTGACTCTCATGGGCCAGGCGGGGCTTCATATCCCTGCGGGAGACGGATCGGAGCTTTCCTTTTTCCATGATGTGTATGCGGACATCGGGGACGAGCAGAGTATCGAGCAGTCGCTGAGTACCTTTTCTTCTCACATGGTGACCATCGTGGAGATCCTGAAGCAGGCGGATAGCCACAGTCTGTGCCTCTTTGATGAGCTGGGCGCCGGAACGGACCCCACGGAAGGTGCGGCACTGGCCATTGCAGTGCTGGATCATTTACACAAACAGGGCATCCGGACTATGGCTTCCACTCACTACAGCGAGTTAAAGGTCTACGCATTAAGCACTGCGGGTGTGGAAAATGCCTGCTGCGAGTTTGACGTGGAAAGCCTGCGGCCGACTTATCGGCTGCTCATCGGTATTCCAGGAAAGAGTAACGCCTTCGCCATTTCCAAGCGCCTGGGCTTATCCGACGAGATTATCGATGCGGCCAAAGAGCAGATCAGCCAGGAAAACACCCGGTTTGAAGACATGATCGCGGATCTGGAAAAGAGCCGCGTGACCATAGAGAAAGAGCAGCTGGAGATCTCCGCCTACAAGGAAGAGATCGAAAACCTGAAGAAGCAGCTGGAGAGCCGTCAGGAGAAGCTGGAGCAGAATAAGGACGCAATCCTCAGGGAAGCCAATGAGGAAGCAAGGCAGATCCTGCAGGAAGCCAAGGACATGGCGGATGAAACCATCCGTGCCTTCCAGGATGCGGGTAGCAGCTCCATTCAGGAACTGGAAAAATCCCGTCAGAAGGTTCGGGAGAAGATCAAGGAAAAGAACAGCAAGCTTTCCACACCTGTGCAGACCACCCATGGCAACGTGAAGGCCGGGGAATTGCGACTGGGGGATGCGGTAAAGATCCTGTCCATGGGCCTTAAGGGAACGGTTTCCTCTCTGCCGGATGCAAAGGGCAATCTCTTTGTGCAGTGCGGCATTATGCGCAGTCAGGCTAACATCAAGGACATCGTGCTGCTGCAGGAGGACACCTTTACCATCCAGGGCGTGGGCAAAACCACGCGCAGCAGCGGCAAGAAGGTATCTGCAGGAAAGAGTTTTTCTATTTCCCCGGAGATCAATCTCCTGGGTCTGACCGTGGATGAAGCGGTGATGGAACTGGATAAATATATGGACGACGCGTACCTGGCCCACTTAAGCAGTGTGCGGATCGTGCACGGCAAGGGAACCGGCGCACTTCGAAGTGCGGTGCAGCAGTACCTTCGGAGAAACAAACACGTGGAAAGCTTCCGCCAGGGAGCCTTCGGAGAAGGCGACGCCGGCGTGACCATCGCGGAATTTAAGAAATGACAGAAAAGGGGTAACCATGGCAGCAAAACAGAAGATCCTCATTGTAGATGATGACAACAACATAGCAGAGCTGATTTCTCTGTACCTGACCAAGGAGTGCTTTGATACGCTGATCGTAAACGACGGCGAAAGCGCTTTGCGGGAATTTGAGACCTACGGACCGCACCTGATCCTACTGGATCTGATGCTGCCGGGGATTGATGGATATCAGGTATGCCGGGAGATCCGCACCAAGTCCACCACGCCCATCATCATGCTCAGCGCCAAGGGTGAAGTCTTTGATAAAGTCCTGGGACTGGAGCTGGGAGCAGATGACTACATGGAAAAGCCCTTTGATTCCAAGGAACTGGTTGCCAGGGTAAAGGCGGTCCTGAGGCGGACCAAGCCCGCACCTGCTGCAGAAGAAACTCCGACGGAGAAACGGGTGGAGTATCCGGACCTGGTGATCAACCTGACCAACTATTCCGTGCTGTACAACGGGCACAACGTGGAAATGCCACCCAAGGAGCTGGAACTTTTATATTTCCTGGCGGCTTCTCCCAACCATGTATTTACCAGAGAGCAGCTCCTGGATCAGATCTGGGGCTATGAGTATGTGGGAGATACCCGTACGGTGGACGTACACATCAAGCGCCTGCGGGAAAAGATCAGTGACCACGAGGGTTGGCGGATCGCCACCATCTGGGGTATCGGCTATAAGTTTGAGGTATTATGAGGCGGACACTTTATCTGAAATTCCTAGTTGCATATGGTATTTTCGGACTGTTCGGATTTCTCATCGTGGCCACCTTTGTCAGTAACATGACTATGGAACGGATCCAACGGCAGGAGGCGGAGAAGCTTTATCAGGAAGCAACCTACATCGCCAACTCCTACGCCCAGGAACTGTATAATTCCGAGACCACGCTGGACAGCGTAAAAAAGCAGTTGGATGCGATTTCCGCTTATCAGGGCGCCATTGTGCGGATCATCAACCCTTCGGGACGTATCGTGGTGGATTCCAATGCGGTTTTGGAGCCGGATACGGAGACCATCATCGAAAACTTTGACCCTACGGTAACCGGTGGCTCCTATTACATCATCAGCGACTTCTTTGGCAGCTTCCAGGAGGATATGCTGTCGGTGATCGCGCCCATTACGGCGAACTTCAAGGTGCAGGGCTATCTGGTCATCCATAAGCCCATGTCGGGTCTGGAAAAGCAGGCTAACAGCATGCTGAACATTTCCTATTCTCTGCTGCTGATCCTGTTTATCCTCTCGTTGATCATCCTGATCTTCTTTACGGAGCTGGTGTACATTCCCCTTCGCAGGATCACGAAAGCGACGGAGCAGTACGCTGCAGGAAACTATCACTACGAGCTGACGGTGGATTCCATCGATGAAATGGGATATCTGGCTGCTTCCTTAAGTTACATGGCCCACGAGATCGCATCGGCAGAGGACAATCAGAAGAAATTCGTGGCCAATGTCAGCCATGATTTCCGATCGCCCTTAACCTCCATTCGGGGCTTTCTGGTGGCGATGCTGGATGGCACCATCCCGCCGGAGATGCATGAAAAGTACTTAAATGTGGTGTTAAACGAAACGGATCGCTTAACCAAGCTGACGAACGGCCTTTTGACACTGAACAACTTAAATACCAAGGGTATGCTGCTAAACCGCACGGACTTTGACTTAAACAAAGTCATCCGTGACACCGTTTCCTCCTTTGAGGGAACCTGTATCCAGCGTTCCATCGGCATCGACCTGGTGCTGACAGGAGAGAGTCTGATCGTCAATGCGGATATGGAAAAGATCCAGCAGGTGCTCTATAACCTGATCGACAACGCCATTAAGTTTAGCCACCACGATAGCGTGGTGCGGGTGGAAACCTCCATCAAAAAGCAGAAGGTGTTTGTTTCCGTAAAGGACAGCGGCATCGGTATTCCCAAGGACGACTTAAAGCTTGTCTGGGAGCGGTTTTATAAATCCGATTCTTCCCGCGGTAAGGACAAGAAGGGTACCGGCCTCGGCCTGTCCATCGTCAAGGAGATCATCACCGCCCATGGCGAAAACATCAATGTAGTCAGTACCGAAGGCGAGGGAAGCGAGTTTATCTTCTCCCTCCCCGTATCCGATCTGGATGAGGATGTATGAGTATGACCGATAAAGAAAACAAGACACCGGACCTGTTAAACCAGGACCAGGAAAATCAGGCCAAGATCAGCAATTTCATGACGGAGCAGATCAAGCAGAAGCCCTTAAACGGCAGAAAGCTGCTGCGCCGAACGGCGATCACCATTGCCATGGCAGTGATCTTCGGCATCGTTGCCTGCGTGACCTTCCTGTTTCTCCAGCCCATCATCAACCGGGGCATGTACCCCGAAGAAGAGGTGGAAACCATTGAGTTTCCCGAGGAAAGCAGCGAGATGAGCCCGGAAGACATGCTGGTTGCGGACGATAAATTCCAGGGTAAAAACGAGGGCGATGACCAGACGTCCACAGTAGGGGATGCCCTCTTGGATAACCCGGATGCAGAGACGGTTCCCGGAACCGAAGGCGCCGGCACGGACCCGGAAGGAGACGGAGAGCCCGGAGACGGAGCAGGTGAAGGAACTGCGGAGGGCGAATATGCTACTCCCGGCACCGAGAAAACACCGGGTGAAGAGGGCGATCCGGAGGATACCGCAGCAGAAGGGGATGGACCCAAGGAAGAGGCGGAAGTAACCTATGTGCGGGAGCCCCTGAATACGGAAAGCATCGCAGAGCTCTATGCCTCGGTTTCCGAACTGGCACAGCAGGTAAACAAGAGCCTGGTAACGGTTACCAGCGTGACCAGTGATGTCAACTGGTTTAATGATGTGTACGAAAGCAGCGGCCAGACCACCGGCCTGTATATAGCAGATAACGGAAGACAGCTGTTTTTCCTGGTAGAAGGAGATGTGGTGCAGAATGCGGACACCATACGGGTGACCTTCCCCACAGGCTTTTCTGTGGATGCAACCCTGCAGCAGATCGACGGCATTACGTCACTTGCGGTGGTGACCTGCGAAAAAAGCGAGATAAAGACCTCCACCTTAAATGAGATCCAGGTAGCCAGCCTTGGCAGCTCCTCTGCCCAGGATTCCCTGGCAGTGGGTTCCCCGGTTCTCGCAGTGGGAAGTCCCTATGGCAGCAGCGGGACCAATGCTTTTGGCATGATCACCGGAACAGGCAGCAAGCTGGAACTGCCGGACAGTAATTATAAGCTGATCCGCACGGATATTTACGGCAGCAGCTATGCCACCGGCGTTTTGGTAAACTTCCAGGGGGATGTGCTGGGGATCATTGACAGCTCCTACAACAGCCCGGATACGGCAAACCTGATCTCTGCTGTTGGCATTACGGAATTAAAGCGGATCATGGCCCGGCTTTCCAACGGAAAACCCAGAAGCTATACCGGCATTTACGGAACGGACGTGACCAACGAGATCCACTTAAAACAGTCGATCCCCTTCGGCGCCTATGTGACCCGGATGGATATGAGTTCTCCTGCCATGCGTGCCGGGATCCAGAGCGGCGATGTGATCACCAAGATCAACAACCGGGTGGTGGCGGATTATGCTACCTATGTGGACATCCTCTACAGCTATATGCCGGAGGATGAGGTGAAGGTGACAATCCAGAGATTTACCCAGGATGCGTACCGGGAAATGCTGGTGAATATGACGATCGGAACCAAGTGATCCGCTTTTCCCGGATCGGTACATATATATTTTGCGTGCATGATTTATACGAGATTGCTACACACATATTTATTGCTCACGGTGGCTACGCTAAGAAAACGCATATCCATGCGTTTCCCTTCACTCGCTGCGGTCTGCGTAAACAAGCGAAAAGCCAGACAAACTCGTGCTTCGCACTCGAACAGTGTCTGTTTTTCGCTTACTTGCCCTGGCTCGTTAAGCTACGCCACAATGATTCGCTCATAAATATGTGTGTGGCAATCTCTGCAGAAAAAGATGATTACCAAAACATGTGTACCGATCACTGTAGAAAATGATGAGGATATATATGATGGGAACTGGTTTATGCGGATAGCTATCAGCGCGTATATGTGAGAAAGAATAGATCAAAAAATGAAAGGAAATAAAAATATCATGAAGTATTTACAGGAATTACACGATGGAGATCGCATCAGCGACATCTATCTCATCAAACATAAGCAGTCGGCGGTGACCAAGAATGGGAAGCCTTACGATAATGTGATCCTGATGGACAAGACGGGCACCATGGATGCCAAGGTCTGGGATCCCAACAGTGCGGGTATTGGCGACTTTGACGTGCTGGACTATGTGGAGATTGTGGGTGAAGTAAGCAGCTACAACGGGCAGCTGCAGGTTTCGGTAAAGCGCGCCAGACTCTGCCACGAGGGTGAGTACGATCCGGCAGACTACCTGCCCATGAGTTCCCGGGACATCACGGAAATGTACAATGAGCTGCTGGGGATCATCGGCACCATTCAGAACAAGTACCTGAAGTATATTCTGGAAGATCTGTTTATCAAGGATGAGAAGTTTATCAAGGAATTTAAGTATTCCTCTGCAGCCAAGGCAGTGCACCACGGCTTTGTGGGCGGCCTGTTGGAGCATACCTTAAGCGTTACCAAGCTTTGTGATTTCTACAGCAGGCAGTATCCGAAGTTAAACCGGGATCTTCTGCTGACAGCAGCAATCTGCCACGATATTGGAAAAACCAGGGAACTGTCTGCATTTCCCAAGAATGACTATACGGATGAGGGCCAGTTTATCGGCCACATCGTCATCGGCGTGGAGATGGTGGACAAGATCATCGACAACATCCCGGACTTCCCGGTATTTCTGGCATCCGAGCTGCGCCACTGTATTCTGGCACACCATGGTGAGCTGGAATTTGGCTCGCCTAAGAAGCCTGCTATTATGGAGGCGGTTGCGCTTAATTTCGCAGACAATCTGGATGCGAAGATGGAGACCTTTACGGAACTGCTGAACGCTACCACGGAAAACGGCTGGCTGGGCTTTAATCGCCTGCTGGATTCCAACGTGATCCGCACCCGCGAGGAGTAGGAACTATACAGAACGGATCGGAGCAAGCGAAAGACAAGGATCTGCAGAAACAGAGAAGGAAGAAAGAATGACTCCGGAAAAAAATGATATAGTAACCATTCGAATTGAAGATATGGGAAATGAAGGAGAAGGCATCGGGAAAACCGATGGCTTCCCTTTGTTTGTTAAAGGGGCTGTGCCGGGAGATCTGGCGAAGGTCAAGGTGATGAAGGCAAAGAAAAACTATGGCTTTGCCCGCCTGGAAGAGGTACTGGAGCCTTCTCCCCACCGAACTGTGCCGCCCTGTCCGGTGGCAAATCCCTGCGGAGGCTGTGTATTGCAGCACATTTCCTATGAGGCGCAGCTTCAGTACAAGCAGAATAAGGTGCGAAACGACCTGGTGCACATCGGCGGCTTTGATGGGGAATTTATCGATCAGATCACAGAGCCTATCATTGGCATGGACAATCCCTACCGCTATCGCAACAAAGCGCAGTTCCCCATCGGAAAAGATAAGGCGGGAAACCTGATCGCCGGCTTTTATGCGGGCAGGACCCATGACATCATTCCCAATCGGGACTGCATGCTGGGCGTTCCGGAAAATCAGGAGATTCTGGACATTGTGCTGGACCATATGAAACAGCATGGAATACAACCATATGATGAGGGAACCTATATGGGCCTGGTCCGCCACGTGCTGATCCGGAAAGGCTTTGCCACCGGGCAGCTGATGGTCTGTATCATCATCAATGGGAAAAAGCTGCCTTATGAAGAAGAACTGGCAGAGCGACTGATGCAGCTTAAAAACATGACAAGTGTGTCGGTTAATATCAATACCGGACATGACAACGTGATCCTTGGGAAGGAAGTAAGTCTGCTGGCGGGAAAAGAAGCGATCATCGACAAGGTGGGGGATATTTCCTTTAGCATTTCGCCCCTTAGCTTTTATCAGGTCAATTCCGTGCAGATGGAAAAACTCTATAAGCAGGGGCTGGAATATGCAGGCCTGACCGGAAATGAGACGGTGTGGGATCTGTACTGCGGGATCGGCACCATATCCCTTTTCCTGGCGCAGAAGGCAAAAAAGGTGTATGGCGTGGAGATCGTGCCGGAAGCCATTCGGGATGCGAAGCAGAATGCGGAGATCAACGGCATTTCCAATGCAGAGTTCTTTGTAGGCAAGGCAGAAGAAGTGCTACCGGAGAAATACAGGGAATTCAGCAAAAATGCCGGGAACAGCAAGGAACAAACAGGGGATAAGCCAGATGGTTATGCGGATGTCATCGTGGTGGATCCGCCCCGGAAAGGGTGCGATGCAAAATGTCTGGAAACCATCCTTTCCATGGCACCGGAAAAAGTAGTGTACATCAGCTGCGATCCGGCCACGCTGGCCCGGGATCTGCGGATCCTTTGCGATGGCGGCTATGAACTAAAGCACGTGCGGGTGGTGGATCAATTTCCCCAAACAAGCCATGTGGAGACTGTTGTGTTACTGCAAAAGGTGAATTAGTAGAAGTCCTTGAATTTACGCACTTTTACGAGCATTTCACGTTTGAAAAGACCGATTGGTCAGAGCGTGGAAAGCAT
>JAILDL010000212.1 GCA_024689465.1 Lachnospiraceae bacterium | reverse complement strand
AGATTGTTTGTCCCTGCATTCTCCCATTCCGCTTTTCGGTTCACAAAATTTTTCAAAGCTTCACACAATGCATCCGTATTTTCAGGTTCAATAATATCTCTGTCCGATTTCGGTAACATCTCCATTCCTGCCACACATGCCGAAGTAGTCAAAACCGGTAAGCCGGCTGCCATCGCCTCATTGATCACCAATCCCCAGATGTCTTCTCTTGTTGGCAGCACAAACAAATCCGCAGCCAGATAGTATTTTCGTAATGTTTCTTTATCCTTATAAGGCAAAAACTCCATATTGGATATCCGAAGCTGTTCCATCTGCTCCCGATATTCCGGCAAAACCTCCCCGCCAATGATCCGATAATATGTACCGCGATCTGCAGACTGCTCCTTGAGCTTTCCCACAGCATCCATCAGGATATCGTATCCTTTGCGGTGAATAAATTGTCCAACGGAAAGAATAAAGGTTCCTTCTTCCGGCAGTCCCAGTTCCTTCCGCAGTGCCTTCTTCTGATCTTCCGCATAAGGTTTCTCTACCAGATCCGTTTCATCAATAGAAGTAAACGGATAGCGATGGATCCGCTGTGCGGATGCCCCGTAGCAGATCAGGTAGGCATCGCATAATGCTCCCGTACTCAGATACCCTTCCGCTCCGGAGAGAAAATATCGCTTCAAGGCAGCCTTGGCCCCACGAGTCTCTCCGGGCATCCCTCCGTCACAATTGATCAGATACGGGATCCTATGCTTCTTCAGGTATCGTATGGCATACATTCCGGTAGGTGTACTGTATACCCCCACTACGATCAGATTGTATTTAGCTGGATTGAAATATTGGATAACCTCCGGACAGAAAGCGGAAGAAGAAAGCCGAAAACGGCTTTTCAGGAAAACCCTCTGATATCCCCCGGTAGCATCTGTTTTTAACCATTTATCATCACGATCGGTTGCAACATCCGACTCGTAAAGTACGGTTAGTTCACAGGTTTTGGCTAGCTCCTGAAAAAAAGCTACCCTATAAGGAGAAGGAACATTGGTTAAAAAAAGTACTTTCATTCTATCTCATCCTTTGTTTCACTCTGTTTCTGCCATTCGTAGATCTTGGCATCCACCAGGAAACGATACCAGTATGCCTGAAGAAATGCGAAGATCTTTCCTTCTTTTCCGTCCAAAAAACCACCCTTTAGATAATAACGATAGAAATAATACAGATAAGAACGCATCCCCATCGGTAATTTATAGTAAATGTGAAACTTTACAAACCGTTTAAAAGAAGCCTCCTTTTCCAGGGCTTCTCCGTTTTCCCTGTTCCCGCCTTGTGCAGCGATATAGTCCAGTACCTCTCTGGAAGAATACCAGTTATGCTTATGGATCCAATAAGTCAGGTCCTTATAATCCTTGTGCTTGGAATCATGCTTTAGCTCAACGATACGACCTTCCGTAAGCGTTATATGCTCATCCATATTTCGTTCTTCCATAAAGCCCTTCCCGTAACGAAATACCAACAGTTTACGGAATGGATAGATTCCTCCGTGGCGAAGTTGTTTTCCCATAAAGATGACTTCAAATCGGATCACCACACCGTTCACATCTGTATGATCATTGGCTTCCAGAATCTCCTGCAGTTCGGTTGCCGATTCTTCGGTCAGCTGCTCGTCCGCATCAATACGAAGCACCCATTTTGTCTGAATATTTGCATGCTCCATTCCATAGATGAATTGCCTGGAATAGTTCTCAAAGGGATGCACCAGTATTTCAGCACCCAGTTCCTGAGCAATCTCTACGGTCCGGTCCTCACTGCCGCTGTCCACAACAACCACGCGGGAAGCAACCGGTTGGATCGATCGTATACATTCTCCGATATTTTTTTCTTCGTTTTTTGTTAATATGATCGCGGTAAGATCAGCCATCTCTGCTTCCTTATATGTTCTCTTTGATGATCCGGGCCGGATTTCCGGCAATCACACAATTTGCAGGAAAAGAGCCATGTACTACGCTACCTGCTCCCACAATGCAATTATCCCCGATCCGGGTTCCTTTCAGGATAATACAATTGCAGCCGATAAACACATTGTCTCCGATGGAAACAGGTTTTAGTTCCAGTTTGGAGAAGTCATTGGCATTTCGTGCTTCTGCTTGCACCGGATGAAAATCATTATCGAAGATCTTGGTATTGGCTCCCACCAGCACATTTTTCCCTAACGTAATCTCTTTTCGTGCATACAAAGTAGCCCCCGATATACCACAACCATCTCCGATGGAAATGATCGCCTCATCCCTGGCCACGATGATCGTTCGCTGATACAGGCCGATCATGTTGGACAGAAAGGAACTGTTGATCGTTACATTGTCGCCGATCCTGAGTTTTGCCTTAGAATAGCGGAATATAAACGGACGGCCAACCAGACGTAAACCTTTGCCGTAAATCACCTTATTCAGTTTCAGGAACAGCTTCGGCAGCTGCCTTGTCATCCGTTTCATTGGTTTCTCCTTACCGGCGGATCAGAAGATACTTTACCGCCTCTATCGCCACACACTCAAACCAGTACCATCTGCTGTACCCGTTATTTCGGTAGATCCGATAACGGGCTTTCCCCCGGGCCACACATTTTCGGATATCTTTATCGTTGCTGGCACCTCCCATGCGAAAATTCGCCAGCACTTCGTTTAACACAACCACTTTATACCCGGCTTTTCGGATCCGCAGAACCAGATCCCAGTCATCGTGGACGCTTTCCAGCTTATACTGAAACCGGTCATAGACCTTCCGGGTGATAAAGGTGGTGGGATGATTCCAGTCTCTGGATACCACCGGTGTACGATATCTGGAACGCTTGACCATGTAGGGATGGCAGTTTCCTGCTCCGTCCTCCGACAGGATCTGAAGATCGGCATAGAACATATCAAATGGGGTCTGTTCATAAGTTTCAGCCACCCGCTGCAGGCAGTTCTCCTCATACCAGTCATCGCTGTTGATGATCCCTACCAGATCCCCGGTTGCCTTGCGGATCCCTTTGTTCATGGCATCATAGATGCCCTTGTCCGGTTCCGATACGATCTCATATCGAATCCCCTTTGCTTCCAGCGCATCCCGGTAGCCTTCCGCGATCTGTACCGTTTCATCCACAGAGTTCCCGTCAATGATAAAATATTCCTTCGGAGGATAGGTCTGCTTTAGCACCGACTCAATGGTGGTTTTTATGGTTCTTGCGGATTGATAACTGACAGTTATAACACTGACCGAAGGAAGTCCCATTATTCTTTTCCCTCCGAACGGCGAACCGACGTTATAAAATCCACCTTCTGATAATCAATCCCCTGCACCTTGCTTGCAGATACATCATAAACCATGGTTCCGAACACTTTATTAAACACCGGATGGAAGAACGCTCCTACTCGCGCAAAGCCTCCAAGCCCCGGGATCAGTCGGATGGTTTTCCCATTCACCTCCGCAATACTGCGTACCATTTCCGAGGTATTTACATATTCTTCGTTCTGCGGAAGGAACACACCTTCCTTCTCCTGCAGGATGATCTGTACCAGAAGTTCTGTCAGATTTTCAATATATAACATGCTCCGTTCATTGGCGATCCTGGGAAATAAGGGCATCTTTCTGGCAAAGGCTGCCATCCGCTGATAATTACCCTTGCACCCGAGGCCATAGATAAAAGGAGGCCGTACCAGGGCCACACGAAAGGAATCATCCTGTAAATCCTTCAGTTTCCCTTCCGCCCGAAGCTTACTTTCTCCGTAAAAATTGGACGGAGACGGTTCCGTTTCCCCGGTGATCGTTTTATTTTTCCCCACCGGTGCAGCATCTCCATACACGATCATGCTACTTAAAAAGACAAACTGACCCACTCCTTCTGCCTTGGCTTTTGCGGCAGCCGAATGTGTCAGCTTGGTATTCACTGCAAAATACTGGTTCTGCGTTGCTTCATCAGCATTCTGTATATCCACATGGGCAATGCCTGCCACGTGAAGGATTGCGTCGTACTTGCTCCAGTCCTCTTCTTCCCAGGAGTTCTCCCGAAGAGAAGTTTTGGAGATGGTCAATGCTTCCCCGTAATATTCCTTCACATATTGTTCAAAAGAATTGCCAATATAACTGTTAATACCTGTGATCAGTACATTCTTTGCCATCTTGATCCGTCCTATGGTTCGTCCTTATGAATAGTGCCGGTTCCCCCTTCGACCACGCCTTTTCCTCCCAGCACACTGGAAAAGGTTCCGAAAAAGCATTTCAGATCAAAAGCAAAGCTAAGACGTCTTACATATTCCCCGTCCAAAGCCGCTTTTACCGGGATCTCCAGTTCATCCCTCCCGTTGATCTGGGCCCAGCCGGTTAGTCCCGGGACCACATCATTGGCCCCATATTTATCTCGCTCTTCCAGGAGATCATATTGATTCCACAAAGCGGGTCTGGGACCCACAAAGGACATTTCCCCCTTCAGGATATTAAAGAGCTGGGGAAGCTCATCCAGACTGCTTTTACGAAGGAATTTCCCAATCTTTGTAATATACTGATCCGGATCGGCCAGCATATGGGTAGGCATATCCTTCGGGGGATCGATACGCAGGGTGCGATATTGTAAGATCTCAAAATGCTTCTTGTGAAGTCCCACTCGCTTTTGCCGGAAGAAAACCGGACCTTTGCTGGTGCACTTCACCAGCAGGGATAAGATCAGAAGAAGCGGGGATAAAAGAAGGATGCAAATAAAAGAAAGAAGGAGATCCAATCCTCGCTTTATCACTTTCTGATAGAACATTGGCATTCACCTTCCTTCATAAATTCTTATTTCTTGTATTGATACGTAGGCACAATCGCCTGCACCAGAGGCCGGATATCGCTTAATTCATTCCGGGAAGCTACCTCCAGCTGTTGAAGATCCGCCAGGAATTGTTCCTCATTAAATTCAATGGGCTTTCCGATGTGGATCATGTGGTTGGCAGTCTCTTTCATGCCTTCTTCTTTCATCAGCATCTCTTCGTACAGCTTTTCGCCCGGCCGAAGTCCCGTGAAGGTGATCATGATGTCTTCATTGGGTACATATCCGGATAACTTGATGAGGTTCACTGCCAGGTCATAGATCTTCACCGGTTCCCCCATATCCAGCACGAAGATCTCGCCGCCTCTGGCATAAGCTCCTGCCTGCAGCACCAAGGATACCGCTTCCGGAATGGTCATGAAATACCGGATGATGTTAGGGTCGGTTACCGTAACAGGTCCGCCCTGTGCGATCTGCTTCTTAAACAGCGGGATCACACTGCCGTTACTTCCCAGCACGTTACCAAAACGCACCGCTACAAATTCCGTATCATATTTATTGTTCAGAGTCTGTATGATCATCTCACAGATCCGTTTGGAAGCTCCCATGATATTGGTAGGATTTACCGCCTTATCCGTAGAGATCATGACAAACCGCTTTACACCGTTCTTACCGGCCGCATTGGCCGTCTTATAGGTTCCGAATACGTTATTCTTAATGGCTTCATGGGGGCTGTCCTCCATGAGCGGTACATGCTTGTGGGCCGCCGCATGATACACGATATCCGGCTTGTAGGTTGCAAAAATATATTCCATACGGGCCGTATTTCGAACCGATGCGATGAGCACCGTCAGCTGCAGGTCCGGATGGTCGTGCTTTAATT
>JAILDL010000210.1 GCA_024689465.1 Lachnospiraceae bacterium | reverse complement strand
CCATCAGTTCTATACCGGACAGCAGAAAGCTTCCAGAGCTGACGGACGTATTGAGAAGTTCAACCGCAAGTACGGTATTACAAACAAATAAGAAATGCAGGAAGGTTGAGGTTTTCAAGAAATCTCAACCTTTTTTATTCCGATTTATACTGATACGAGGATAAGACCTATGAAGAAGAGAACAAAATGCTATTCCGGGATCGGAGGACAGGCAGTATTAGAAGGCATCATGATGAAGAACGGCTCCAAGTATTCCGTGGCGGTCCGCAGAGCAGACGGCGGGATCGCATTGGACGTGCGGGAATACGAAGGAATCCTGGGAAACAGCATCCTGACAAAGATCCCCTTTATCAGGGGCGTGTTTGCTTTTATTGATTCTCTCAGACTGGGCATGCGGGCTCTGAATTATTCCGCAGAGTTTTTTGCAGAGGAAGAGGATGCACAGGAGTCCAAGTTTGATCAGGTCATGACGAAGCTCTTCGGCAAATATGCAGAGAAGATATTGTCCGCCTTTGCAGTGATCCTGGCGGTCGTGATGGCTCTGGGCGTATTCGTTTTCCTGCCCTACTTTATTACCGGGCTGTTTCGGGAATATATCCGCAACACCTCCCTTATGGCTATCATCGAAGGGGTACTTCGTATCCTGATCTTTGTACTGTACATTGTCCTTATTTCACAGATGAAGGATATCAAACGGGTCTTCATGTATCACGGAGCAGAGCATAAGTGCATCAACTGCGTGGAGCACGGCCGTCCTCTGACGGTGAAGGACGTGATGCGCAGCTCCCGTTTCCATAAACGGTGCGGCACCAGCTTCCTGCTGTTTGTCATGCTGATCAGCGTGATCCTGTTTTTCTTTATCACCACCACCAATCCGTTTCTCAGGATGCTTTACCGGATCCTGCTGATCCCCGTGGTAGCGGGCATTTCCTATGAGATCCTGCGCCTGGCAGGTCGGAGCAACAGTGTGATCTTAAACATCATCTCCGCACCCGGTATGTGGTTGCAGCGTCTGACCACCAAAGAGCCGGACGAGAGCATGGCAGAAGTAGCCATCGCAGCGGTAGAAGCAGTATTTGACTGGAAGCAGTATCTGAAGGATACCTTCGGCTATGAGATCGATGAGAGTTGGATGGAGGATTCCGAGTCTGCCGGAGAAGAAGACGACCTTTCCGAAGATGATCTTTCTTTTGTGACGGAAGAGATCGAACAGACTCTGGATGAGCAGAAGGAATCATGACCTATCGTGAATTATACGACCGGGGGGTAAGGACCCTGGAGGAAGCGGGCCTGGAAGAGGCGAAACTGGATGCAAGGCTTCTGCTGGAGTTTATCTGCTCTACGGATCGCACGGTTTTGTTAGCCCACCCCGAGCACCCGGTAACGGAGAAAGAGCAGGAGGATTATGAGGAAGCTCTGGAAAGAAGAGCCGGTCATATCCCCCTTCAATATATCATCGGCAGTACGGAATTTATGGGTCTGCCCTTTCAGGTAAATCCCAATGTGCTGATTCCACGACAGGATACAGAGACTCTGGTGGAAGAAGCCATGCGGGATCTGTGTGATGGGGAAAGGCTTTTGGATGTGGGCTGCGGAAGCGGATGCATCCTGCTTAGCCTGCTGCATTATTCCAATGACTGCACCGGTGTGGCAGTGGATATTTCCGAAGGCGCTCTGGAGTGCGCCAGAGAAAACGCAGATCTGCTGGCCCGCACCTATGAACAGGATAAGACCCTTCCGGAGCGGGTGACTTTTTTAAAAAGCGATCTGCTCTCTCATGTGGAAGGAAGCTTTGATAAGATATTGTCCAATCCCCCTTATATCGCCAGCGATGTGGTAAAGACCCTGATGCCGGAGGTAAAGGATCATGAACCCATGAGCGCTTTGGACGGAGGAAAAGAGGGACTGGATCTGTATGAGAGACTGATCCCGGAAGCCTTTGAGCATCTGATCCCGGGAGGAAGTCTCCTGGTGGAGATCGGCTATGACCAAGGAAAGGCCGTGGAAGAACTGTTTACGAAAGCCGGGTTCGTTCGGGTGGAAGTGATAAAGGATCTGTCCGGAAACGACCGGGTGGTGCGGGGGAGCCGCAGCCTGTTATAGACAGAAAGAGGTAAAACATGTTTGATCATTTGGAAGAACTGATCCGTCGCTATGAGGAGATCGTTCGGGAGATCAGCGATCCTGCCATTGCAGGAAATGCAGATCGTTTCCGGGAACTGATGAAGGAGCAGAGTGACATCCTTCCCCTTGTGGAGAGCTATCAGGCGTATAAGAAAAGCAAACAGAACGCAGAGGATGCCTTATCCCTCTTAGACGGGGAAAGCGACGAAGAGATGAAGGAGATGCTGCGGGAAGAACTGGCAAATGCCAAGGATGAGACCGCAGAGCTGGAACAGAAGTTAAAGATCCTTCTGCTGCCCAAGGACCCCAATGACGAAAAGAACGTCATCGTGGAGATCCGTGCCGGTGCAGGCGGAGACGAAGCAGCGCTCTTTGCGGCAGAGCTCTACCGTATGTACATCCACTATATTGAAAGCAGACACTGGAAGACGGAGACCATCGAAGCCGAAGAGATCGGCATCGGCGGCATGAAGAACGTTACCTTCATGGTAACCGGTAAGGGTGCTTATTCCGTATTAAAATACGAATCCGGTGTACACCGGGTACAGCGTGTACCGGAGACCGAGTCCGGCGGACGGATCCATACCTCTACGGTTACGGTTGCGGTGATGCCCGAAGCAGAGGAAGTGGATATCCAGATCGATGAGAAGGATATCCGCATCGATGTCATGCGTGCATCCGGTAACGGCGGACAGTGTGTCAACACCACCGATTCCGCAGTGCGTCTGACCCATTACCCCACCGGTATCGTGATCTATTCCCAGACGGAGAAATCCCAGCTGCAGAATAAGGCCAAGGCCTTCGCCCTGCTGCGTGCAAAGCTCTATGATATGGAATGTCAGAAGGCCCACGATGCGGAGGCAGAAGCCCGCAGAAGCCAGATCGGTACAGGAGACCGCAGTGAAAAGATCCGCACCTACAACTTCCCCCAGGGACGTGTAACGGATCATCGGATCAAACTGACCCTGTATAAGATCGATGACATTATGAACGGGGATATCCAGGAGATCCTGGATGCCCTCATCTCCGCAGACCAGGCTGCAAAGCTGGTGAAGTACGGAGATAAGGAAGTTTAAGATAATTACAGATAAGCGATCAGCTCGCCGATGTTTTCGGCAGTGACGGTTGCATGTACGTCCTTTTGGCTCTCGTATTCGGCAGGAGATGTTTCTCCGCTGAAAACGAGGGCTGTTTTTACATTACAATGGTTTCCCAGAGCGATGTCCGTGTAGAGACGGTCGCCTACCATACAAAGCTCTTCTACGGCCAGACCCTTTCTGGAAGCAGCTGCTTTGGCGATAAACCCATTGGGTTTTCCGATTATGACGTCAGCGTCTCTTCCCGTAGAAGCCCGTACAAAGGCCATTATGGCACCGATGTCAGGAATGAAACCGCCTTCTACGGGACAGTTATAATCCGGATGGGTCGCGATATAGGGAAGACCGCTTCGTACGGCATCGCACAAAAGGGTCAGCTTTTTATAGTCAATGGTCTGGTCAAAGCCAAGGACCACCGCTTCCGGCTTTTTCGAACGGATGTGGTAGCCGGCTTCCGTAAACTGCTGCTCCAGACTGGGGGTGCCAAAAAGCAGGATCTCTTTGGAAAAATGCTGCTGCTCCAGATAGATCAATGTGGCATCGGAGGAAGAGAAGATATCTTCTTCCGTCACATCCGCACCAAAGCCCCGCAGACGTTTTACATAATCGCTGAGAGAGCGGGAGGAATTGTTGGTGAGAAACAGATAATCTTTTCCGGCCTTTCGTACAGCCTCTAAAAATTCCAGGGCACCGGGCAGCAGTTTTTCGCCCAGATAAAAGGTGCCATCCATGTCTAACAGAAACAGTTTTGTGTCAAATAAAGGGTTCATGTCCATCTCCTATCAATCCCCCAAATCGTACCACAGAATCAGCTTTTTTCCTACATTGACTTATGGTTTTCAAGCATCTAAACTTAAAAATATAGGATTGAAATCTCAGGGGGAGAACACCAATGCTGGACTTGGAAAAGATACATCTTGTTCCAATGGATCAGCTGTCGGGCTTTGCGGTAAGACCCGGTTTTTATGACATCAACGGGGCAACTGCCATTCCCGGCGGCGTGAATTTTACCGTACATACCGTCAAAGGTACGGGCATCGAGCTTCTGCTGTTCCACAGAGGAGAAAAGGAGCCTTTTGCCGTGCTGCCTTTCCCGGAGCATTATCGGATCGGTCATGTGTATTCCATGATCGTGTTTGATCTGCCCATTTATGACCTGGAGTATGCCTACCGGGTAGACGGACCCTATGATCGGGAGAAGGGACTGGTCTTTGATAAGACCAAGATCCTGCTGGACCCTTACGCCAAGGCAGTGGCGGGACAGAGAGAATGGGGCGTGCGTCCCAGCTCCAATGCCTGCTATCGGGCCAGGGTGGTAAAGGATGACTTTGACTGGGCGGATTTTAAGAATCCCCTGATCCCTACGGAAGATCTGATCATCTACGAACTCCATGTCCGCGGCTTTACCAAGGACATTTCTTCGGGGACCCTCCACCCCGGCACCTTTGAAGCGCTGCTGGAGAAGCTCCCCTATATCAAGGAACTGGGTGTAAATGCCATCGAGCTGATGCCCATCTTTGAGTTTGATGAAATGCTGGATTACCGGGAGTATGAGGGAAAGAAGCTGTATAACTACTGGGGCTACAATACCGTCAGCTTCTTTGCACCCAATACCAGTTACACCGCCAGCAGTGAAGAATACAACCATGAAGGAAATGAGTTAAAGACCCTGGTGAAGGCTTTTAACGAGGCCGGCATCGAAGTCATCCTGGATGTGGTATTCAACCATACCGCTGAGGGAAATGAAAACGGGCCCTATATTTCCTTTAAGGGATTTGATAACAACATTTACTATCTGCTGACACCGGAAGGATTTTATTACAACTTCAGCGGCTGCGGAAATACCCTGAACTGTAACAACCCCATTGTGCAGCAGATGATCCTGGAATGTCTGCGCTACTGGGTCATCACCTACCGGATCGACGGATTCCGGTTCGATCTGGCCTCCATTCTGGGAAGAGACGAAGCGGGAGCGCCCATGAGCAATCCGCCTCTTTTGCAGAGCTTGGCTTTTGACCCCATTCTGGGAAATGTCAAGCTGATCGCGGAAGCCTGGGATGCAGGCGGTCTCTATCAGGTGGGGAACTTCCCCTCCTGGAATCGCTGGGCAGAATGGAACGGACGCTATCGTGACGACATGCGCAGATTCTTAAAGTCGGATATGGGCTTTGCGGAGATCGCAGCCAAGCGTATTGCAGGCAGCCCGGATATCTATTCTCCGGATGTGCGTCAGAATGCTTCCGTAAACTTTATCACCTGTCACGACGGCTTTACATTGTATGACCTGTATGCCTACAACGATAAGCACAATGAGGCAAACGGCTGGAACAACACAGACGGAGCCAATGAAAATAACAGCTGGAACTGCGGTTTCGAGGGAGATACGGACGATGAGGCGGTCAATACCCTGCGTCTTCGGATGATGAAGAATGCCATCCTGGTCCTCATGTCCAGCCGCGGGATTCCCATGTTCCTGGCCGGGGACGAATTCGGCAATACCCAGTACGGCAACAACAATCCCTATTGTCAGGACAATCCGGTTTCCTGGCTGAACTGGGATCTTTTGGAGAAGCACCGGGATCTGTTTGATTTCTTTAAAGAGATGATCGCCTTCCGCAAGGAACACATCTGCATCCGCAAGACCACCGGAACCTGTTCCATGTATTATCCGGATATCAGTTTCCACGGCACCATTCCCTGGATCCGCCAGTTCTTCGGAACGGACCGGTATGTGGGGGTCATGTTTGCAGGTGTGAAGGAGGATGGCAGCGACGATGTGGTTTATGTCGGGATCAATGCCTACTGGGAGAACCTGAAGGTATCCCTGCCCCAGCTGCCGGAAGGCAAACTGTGGCATGCCGCTTACTGTACGGGAGAAGAGGATCTGGCCGGCAGCTATCCGGACAGTGGTTTCATGAATTTTACGGCTCTGCCGAGAGAAGCATATTTATTCATAATTGTAGACGAAGGGAAGAAGTGACAGCATGGAGAGATTTTTACCCACAGACCCTAAGATCCATATTTACGGGAGGACTTTGCATAAAAGTCCTCTTCCTTTGTTTTGGACCGCAAGCGGCATTGAGTTTATGACCGATGCCACCACCTGCTATCTGGACCTGGAATGCGGCTATGAGTCCTTTGAACAGTGGATCCGCATTGAGATCGATGACTTTACCATGATCCGTATGGTGCTCCCCAAGGGCAGAAACCGGATCTGCGTGTTCCACGATCTGGCAGCAGGCTGCAAACGTAAGGTCAATTTATGGAAGGAAGTACAGGCCTTTGGGCCGGACCCGGAAGCCTATCTCCTGATCCACGGGGTGGAACTGGAAGGAAACCTTCTGGAGCTTCCGGAAAAGAAAGTAAAACTGGAATTTGTGGGGGACAGCATCACTTCCGGAGAGGGCCTGGCAGGGGCGCCTTCCATGGGAGAAGACTGGGCACCCATGATCTTTTCCTGCAAGGAGCATTATGGAATGCTGACCGCCAGGGCTCTGAAGGCAGATCTGCACATTGTTTCCCAAAGCGGTTGGGGCGTCTGCGCCGGCTGGGACAACAACCCTGCCAGTATCATCCCGCCCTACTATCATCAGGTATGCGGGATCCTGCAGGGAGAAAGAAACCGCGCATTGGGTGCGGGGGAGGAAAATGATTTTTCCTGGCAGCCCGATGCTGTCATGGTCAACCTGGGCACCAATGACTGCGGCGCCTTTGATACCCCTGCCTTTACAGATCCGCAAACCGGTATCGCCTATAAGATGGAGCGTATGGAGGACGGCACTCTTTCGCCGGCATCCCTGGATCGGTTTACCGGAGCAGTGTATGACTTTTTAAAGACGCTGCGAAAGTATAATTCCAAGGCCAAGATCCTCTGGCTCTACGGCATGATCGGAACGGAGCTCTCGCCTTATATTCAGGAGACGGTAGATCGCTTCCGAAAGGAAACGGGGGACGAAGAAGTTTATTTCCTGGAACTGCCGCAGATCCAGCCGGAATGGGAAGGGGCCCATCATCATCCCGGCGTGATCCATCACCGTAAGGCGGCGGATGTGCTCATCGGACGCCTGGAGAAGCTTCTGCAATAAGAAATAGTTTTCTTCGCAGAAGATACATTTCATTGCAAACAGGTTTTCACGGGGGGATGACCGGCTTGCGCACGGTGGCATTGGTACATACAGGGGAATAACAAAAAGGGTAAGAGAATTCAGAGAAGGAAACGAGGGATACAAACAATGGATCGATTGATGAAGATCTATGAGATGGGGGATATGCAGTGCCTGTATTTTCAGGACGACGAGACGGGGATGGTGGATTCCCTGCTCCTGCCCGGAGATATGACCTTTGAAATGGCACCCAAGGAGAAGCCTTACATGGACTCGCTCCTGCAGATGAAGCTGGTGGGGGACACCTATACCGGCAGCTATGCAGGCGGAGCCACCATGCGGGGCAGCGAAACGGTGACCAGCCGTTTTAAATACGGCGACCAGACCCTGTGGGTGGACGAAGAGACCGGTACCCAGGAGATCGTGACCTTATTTTCCGACGGACAGGGGCACGAGGCAGAACATCACTATGTATACCGGGAAGGAACCAGCCATGTGGAAAGCTTTTGCCGGTTTCGCAATAATGGAGCGACCAAAGTGTCCCTGGAGATGCTCTCCAGCTTTTCCATGGGCAGGATCACGCCTTTTACGGAAGGGGATGCTGCGGGAACACTGCTGCTCCACAGATTGCGCAGCGTATGGAGTATGGAAGCTAGACCGGTAACGGACCGGATCGAGGATCTTCAGCTGGAGCCCTCCTGGGGAGGCGGTGCCAGCAGATGTGAGCGTTTTGGCCAGGTAGGATCCATGCCGGTAAATAAGTTCTTCCCCTACATGGTCATTGAAGATACCCGAAACCACTTATTCTGGGGAGCACAGCTGGCCCATAACGGATCCTGGCAGATGGAAGTATACCGCAGAGGGGACTTTCTGGCCATTTCCGGTGGACAGGCGGACCGGGAATTCGGCCATTGGGTAAAGGAAGTAAGCCCGGGAGAAACCTATGAAACCCCCAGAGCCTATCTGTCGGTGTGCAGAGAAGGAGGCATCGGGCGCATTTCCCAGAGACTGACCCATGCACTGGATCGGGTGGTGGATCAGGGACCGGAATGCGAACAGGATCTGCCCGTCATCTTTAATGAATATTGCACCACATGGGGTGTTCCTTCCCATGAAAACATCAGCAAGATCGCAGCAGCCATTGCAGACAAGGGGGTATCCTACTTTGTCATCGACGCGGGCTGGTACAAGGATCCGGACCATGAATGGTGGGATTCCATGGGAGACTACGAGGTATCGAAAGAGTTGTTTCCGGAAGGCATGCAGCGGACCGTGGACCTGATCAACAGCTACGGGATGAAGGCCGGGATCTGGTTTGAAATGGAAAATGTGGCGCCTTCTTCCAAAGCCTACCGGGATGAAGAGCATCTGCTGCACCGGGACGGTCATGTACTGACGGTAGGAGCAAGACGGTTCCTCAACATGGCAGATCAGGAGACCCAGGATATCCTTGCACATCGGGTGATCGATACCTTAAAGGGCTATCACTTTGAATATATGAAGATCGATTACAACGAGACCATCGGCATCGGCTGTGACGGTGCCGAGTCTCTGGGAGAAGGCCTTAGAAAGGATCGGGCAGGCAGCATCGATTTTCTGCACCGGATCAAACGGGAGGTTCCCGGTATCATTCTGGAGAACTGTGCTTCCGGCGGACATCGCCTGGAGCCTCTTTCCATGAGCGAATGCAGCATGGCATCCTTCTCCGATGCTCATGAATGCCCGGAGATCCCTGTGATCGCAGCCAATCTCCATTATGCCATCCTGCCCCGCCAGAGCCAGATCTGGGCGGTGATCCGAAAGAGCGATTCCCTGAAGCGGATCACCTATACCATCGCAGCCACCTTCCTGGGCCGTATGTGCCTGTCCGGGGATGTGCTGGATCTAAGTAAGGAACAGTGGAGCGCCATCACGGACGGTATCGCCTTCTATAAACAGGTTAGGGATATCATCCGCCACGGCTATTCTTATCTGTATGGAAGCAAACAGGTAAGCTGGCGACATCTGACCGGCTGGCAATGTTTGCTTCGAGTGGGCATGGAGACCATGGCCCTGCCCTCGATCCACGGGAACGGAAGAGCCATGGTTGTATTCCACACCTTTGCCAATGCAGGAACAGAACCGGTTTCCGTACCCTTGCCGGAAGGGCATACCTATCAGATCGACGGGATCTACTCTGACCACGACAGCAACATCCGCATTGAGGATGGCAAGCTGTTCTACACCCCTACCGCAGACTGGCAGGCAGCCGTGGTGCTGCTGCAGGACCATACCGGGGAGCAGTAGGAGCGGTTGGGGCCGGCCGCCTGTTTTGTGATGCTTTTTGGAAGGATCTGGTCGCCCCTCTTGTGATACTTTTAGGAGGTGGCTGGTCGCCCGTAAGGAGCCGGAAAGCATCAAAAGAAAAGGATAGCAAGATTTGTGATGCTTTTAGGAGTTGGCTGGTCGCCCGGAAGGAGCCGGAAAGCATCAAAAGAAAAGGAAAACAAGATTTGTGATGCTTTTTGGAAGGATCTTGTCACCCGAAAGGCGCCGGAAAGCATCAAAAGAAAAGGAAAGCAAGATTTGTGATGCTTTTTGACAGGAGTAGGCTACCCGAAAGGCATCAAGAGAATAGGAAAGCATCAAGAGAAGAAGCTACATATATAGAAAAGATAGGAATAATTATGCAAGATGGATCTATGAATATAAGCAAGTTGGAGGAGGCTGTAGGCCCATACAGGCCAAGCAATCATCTGCTGACGGGGAATGACATGGCCCGGGTTGCCTGCGGCGATTGTGCCGGCTGCTCCAAATGCTGCCATGAGATGACAGATACCATAAAGGTCAGTCCCTACGATCTGTTCCTGCTTCGGCAGGGCCTGGGACTATCCTTCGAGCAATTGCTGGAGCGCTATCTGGATCTCACCGTAGATCATGGCGTGATCCTGCCTCACCTGGCAATGGAAGGAGAGGACGAGCATTGTGTGTTCCTTGGAGAGAATGGACGATGCACCATTCATCCCTATCGGACCGGCCTGTGCCGGACTTTTCCCCTGGGCAGAAACTATGACAACGAGACCCATGCTCTCACCTATTTTGTGCTGGAAGGAGCATGCTATAAGAAGGACCAGACCAAGGTAAAGGTCAAGAAGTGGCTGGATACTCCCAGACTGGCGGAATATGAAGCCTATCTGGTGGATTGGCATTATTATGTAAAAGATCTGCAGGAAAGATCCATGGAGCTCTTATCTTCGGGAAAGCAGGAGGAAGCGAAAGCTCTGGCCATGGCATTGCTGCAGCAGTTTTACTATGCGGAGTATGACTTGGAGGGAGACTTCTACGAGCAGTATTACAGGATCCGCAGACAGGCAGCCCGGTAACCTGCAACGAAGTTCGAATCCTGTACGGGCAGAAGGAAATATGTGCATAAGGGAATATGTGCATAAGGGAATATTGGATAGAATGAATAAATGCACAAGGTAATATTCCGCAGAAGGAATAAGTGCATAAGAAAATATGTGCAGAAGAAAAACGGGAACAGATAACAGGAGGGTTGTCTGCTCCCGGTTTTTGTTTGTGTTGATCATGCCTGAGTCCTTAACGGAAGCTTCTGAGGCAGTAGAGTGATTGAGGAGTGGCAGGGGTGTACTGCTTGCAGAGGTTAATAGAAGGCTGCAGGCAGTAGAGTGGCTGAGGCATGGCAGGGATGTACTGCTTGCAGAGGTAAATAGAGGGCTGCAGGCAGTAGAGTGCCTGAGGAGTGGCAGGGATGTACTGCTTGCAGAGATAAATAGAAGCTTCTGAGGCAGTAGAGTGGAGGAGAAACGATGGGGATATACTGCTTCAGATGGAAGATAAATGGAACGAAGCAGATGACTTCTGCAGGAGGGGGCAAGATGATAGGAAAAAGATAAAAATGATTTATGGATTTTTCTCTGACAGAAGATAAAAAATGAAAGAAAGCAAATCTCGAGAATGGCGTATTTACGCAGTTTCCGAGACCTGGAAAAATAATTTCAAAAAAAGTGAATTTTGTTGTTGACATATTTAGAGACAGGGTGATATAGTTATATTCGCTGCGGGCGACACGGCAACATCAAAAAAACCGAAAAGCCCCGTGCACATTGACATATAAACAGTAATGCAACCCTGAAAATTTCAAGAATGAAATTCGAGCGGATAAATATCCGTTCAGTAGCAGTAATGCTATTCAGAACAAGCAGTAAAAACGGAAGTTCTTACAAAGAATAAGCCAGTTT
>JAILDL010000154.1 GCA_024689465.1 Lachnospiraceae bacterium | reverse complement strand
GCCTCTTTGGATCAGCACACAGCCGGATCATCTCTACCGGATCTGGTTTGGGTTTGCTCCGCTATCGGAGGGCGATGACAAGGGACTTACAAGCCCGGAGAGCTACCCGGAAAGTATCGTTCCCATCTGCCGGGACGGCTTCAGCGTTGTGGAATGGGGCGGCGCGATCCTGGAGTAGGCTATAGCTTTTTCCGATACTACAATATAGGAGGATTGTTTAGAAAAAATTAAGAATTACCCTTCACAGGGATATGCTCCGTTGCTAAAATGAAAAAGGTATTAAACAAGCATGCCTGTTCTTCAGGCAAAGGAGGGTATTGAAAATGGAAACAAATAACAAAAAGAGCATCGGTCGTATCCTGCTGGGTACCTGGAACACCAGAACCATTGTAGCAGTAGCCATCGGTGTGGCACTCTTCGGTGTACTCATGGTATTTGGCGGAATCAAGGTGTTCACCAATACATCCCTGACTTCTGCAATGGTTGTTGTAGCAGTTGTTGCGGCTTTATTCGGACCGCTTCCCGCAGCCGTAACAGCCGGTCTTGGTAACGTACTGGCTGACCTGATCGGTGGCTGGGGCTTCTGGTTTGACTGGTCCATCGGAAACTTCGTATTAGGCTTCTTTACCGGTTTGATCCCCATCTTCGGAGCAAGAGTGGAAGAGGGTGTATTCCAGGTAAAGCATGCAGTATGGTATGTGGTATGCGTTCTGGTGGGTAACATCCTTGGCTTTGGCGTGGTTACTCCCGTCCTGACCTACCTGTTCTACTCTTCCGAGTTGACCATTACCTGGATGCAGGCATTCTCTGCCATCGTTTCCGACGGTATCGTACTGATCGTGATCGGTCTGCCTCTGTTATTCTTCCTGGCAAACAGAAATGCCAATAAGAACAACCTGAGCATTGAAGATTGATAAAGTGCTTCCGGTCTTCCGGAACCCTATAAAGAAAAAATAAGATGCAGCCATCCGGCCGGGGCCGTGGTGGCTGCCTTCTTGCGTTTTATTGAGGAAAAGATGAAAGAACCTGTAGTAGTATTTCAAGATTTTAGTTTTCGTTACAAGTCTCAGACAGAAGAAACGCTTCATCACATTGACCTGACCATTTACAAAGGTGAAAAGGTGCTGATCTTAGGACCAAGTGGCTGTGGAAAATCCACTCTGGCCAACTGTATCAACGGCCTGATCCCCTTTTCCTATCCCGGCAAGATCACCGGGTCTTTGAAGGTGGCCGGGATCGAGACTTCTTCTGCCAGCATTTTCGAGATCAGCAAGCATGTGGGTACGGTCCAGCAGGATACGGATGCTCAGTTTGTAGGCCTTTCCGTGGGAGAGGATATCGCTTATGCTCTGGAAAATGCTGCTCTGCCCAGACCTGAGATGATCCCCAAGGTAGACCGTGCGGCAAGGATCGTGGGAATGGAGGATTATCTGTCCCAGCCTCCTTTTGAGCTTTCCGGCGGACAAAAGCAGAAGGTGGCCCTGGCGGGCATTCTCCATGACGAAGAGGAGCTGCTCCTGTTTGATGAACCCCTGGCTGCCCTGGATCCTGCCATGGGTATGACCGCGGTGGATCTGATCGACCGGATCTATCGGGAACAGAACAAGACGGTGGTGATCATCGAGCACCGCTTAGAGGACGTACTGTATCGCCATGTGGACCGGATCATTCTGATGAATGAGGGCTCCATCCTGATGGATTCCACGCCGGATGAGCTGCTCAGTACCGGCTTATTAAAGGAAAACGGTATCCGGGAGCCCCTGTATATTTCCGCTTTGCGAAATGCAGGCATCGTTTTTAAACCCGGTGAACATCTGGAAAATATCAACGAGCTGGACATCCCGGCTTATAAGGACAAGATCCTGGCACAGATGGAGGCATCCAAACCCTACGATGCGCCGGAAGGAGGAGAGGTCCTCATCGAAGCAGACCACGTGGATTTTTCTTACGGAAAGGGAAAGGCACTGGACGATGTTTCCTTTACCATCCGTAAGGGAGAAAAGATCGCCATCGTGGGAAAGAACGGTGCCGGTAAATCCACCATGGCCCGTATGCTCTGCGGGATCATCCGTCCCCAGGCTGGGAAGATCCGGATCAAGGGAGAAAATTACCTGCAGTTTTCCATCCGTGAGATCGGTCGTATGATCGGCTATGTGATGCAGAATCCCAACCAGATGCTGGTGAAGGATATGATCGCCGACGAGGTCCGTCTGGCGCTGCATCTGAACCATGTGGAAAAAGACGTGGCGGATAAACGGGTAGAGGATACCCTTCGTATGACAGGCCTGTATCCCATGCGTAAATGGCCTGTTTCCGTGCTCAGCTACGGGCAGAGAAAACGTGTGACCATTGCCAGCATCCTGGCCCTGCAGCCGGAGGTGATCATTCTGGATGAGCCTACGGCCGGACAGGATTATTCCCACTATACCGAGATCATGAGCTTTCTGGAGATGCTCAACCGTGAATATGGCATTACCATCCTGTTCATTACTCACGACATGCATCTGGCCATTGAATATACCGACCGCGCCATCGTTTTTGCAGACGGAAAGTGCATTGCGGATAACTATGTGTCCACGGTGCTTTCGGATAAGGCGGTGATCGAGCAGGCAAACTTAAAGGAAACCTCTCTGGTGCTTCTGGCCAGACAGGTTGGGGCGGACCCCGATCTGTTCATCCGGCACTTTATCGAGAAGGAAAGAGAGGAGCGCGGACATGGACTTAAGTAAGCGTTTATTTATCAATATCATTCCCGGAAATACCTTCCTGGATAAGCTGACCGGCAAAACCAAGATCCGGCTGTTCTTTCTGCTGATCCTGATCCTGGTGGCAACCTGGGATATGCGGATCCTGGCGCCGGTGTGCCTTTTGGGGATCATCGGCCTTGTTTCCATAAAGCCCAACTGGAAAACGGTCAGTGGCCTTACGATCTTTATCATACTGGTGAATCTGTTCAATCTGTTTCTGATCTGGGTGGTAACGCCGGATTACGGAGCGGACATTGTAGGCGGATCGACTTTGCTGCTTCGTTTTACGAGCCGGTATATCATCACAGCCGAGACCCTGTGGTATTTTCTGACCCGGTTTACCAAGTTCATGGCCACCTTTTTCGTGTCCCTGACCTTTATCCAGTGTATTACGCCCAGTGAGATGGCGGCAGGCCTGTATGCAAATCTTGTTCCCTATAAGGTTTCCACCATTGTATCCATCGCATTTCGCTATATTCCCGAGATCGCCCGGGATTTTGAAGATATCCGGATCTCCATGCAGGCAAGGGGAATGGAACTGGACGGACGAAAGACCCGCCTGTGGACCAGACTGAAACAGAACATTCTGATCCTGGCGCCGCTCATCATCGTTTCCTTTGACCGGGTAGGCAACATCGCGGATGCCATGGACCTGAGAGGGTTCGGAAGAGGCAGGAAGCGTACCTATTATGCAGAACATGAAGATACAAAGGAAGATAAGCTGATCGCAGCCGTTAACCTGCTGCTGCTCATCGGCTTTGTTGCAATCGTCATCGGAAGGATCTTTTTCCCTTCCACCTATCAGGTATGGGCACCATGGATCAACGCTTAAGGAATTATCTGGACAAACACATAGAGGAACTGCTCTATCTGCTGAGCATCGATTCCACCTACGATGAAGGGACGCGCTCCCGGGAGAATCCCTGCGGAAAAGGAGTGGCCAAAGCCCTGGGTTACATGCAGGGGCTGGCCTTTAAGGACGGCTTTTTCGTAACGGAATTTGACGGGCATGCCATTGCCATCTTCCGGCCGGAGGATGTGTTTAAGGAACATCGGATCGATGTGGTATCCCACCTGGACGTGGTAGAGCCGGGAGAGGGCTGGACCACCGATCCCTTTCATCCGCAGGTGCGCAACGGCGCTTTGTACGGCCGGGGCTCCGAGGATATGAAGACCCCTGCATTTCTGACCTATCTGGCCTTTAAACTGCTGGCCAAAGAGGGCGTAAAGTCCCCCAGGCAGATGCGGATCGTTCTGGGAACCGACGAAGAGCGGACGATGAACGATATGATCTACTATGTGAAAAAGGAAGGCCTGCCGGATTTTGCCTTTACCCCGGATGGGTCGTTTCCCATGGCCATTGGTGAAAAAGGATCGCTTATGTGGCGGCTTACCGGTGCCTATAACGGAACGCTGGGCAAAGTGGATGCCGGCGTGCAATGCAACGTGATCTCTCCCAAAGCCTATGCAAAGCTGGCATCGGGCAACGAGATCCAGGCAGAAGGAAAAGCAGGTCATGCCTCCGACCCCTCCCAGGGAGAGAGCGCGACCTTAAAACTTCTGGAACAGCTGCGCAATCAGGATGTCCTTATGGGACAGCTCTTCCGGGTATTTGCAGACCCCTACGGAACCGCCCTGGGAGTAGATCTGCCCCACGATATCGGACATTCCCTGACGTTAAATCTGGGCATATTGAAGATACAGGACGGTAAAGTGTACGCCGAGGTGGATTGCCGCTATCCGGATGGTATAGACAGCCGGAATCTGACAGAGCGTCTGCAAAGGCTCCTGCCGGACCTTCAGGTGTCGCTGGATTATGATTCGCGGCCTACCATGAACGATCCGGATGATCCTTATATCCGGACGCTTCTGGATACCTACCGGGAAAAGACCGGCAGAGAGGATGCCCCTTATGTGTCCGGCGGTGTGAGCTACAGCAAGATTTTCGGCCACTGTGTGGCTTTCGGCCCTACACCGGATCAGAAAGTGTCCGTCGCCCATCAGGCCGATGAACATATCCGCTTGGAAGATATGTATACTGCTTTTGAAGTCTATTATGAGGCCATGAAGAAGCTGATGGAGATGGCGTGAATGCCTGGAAAGCTTCCGAAGATGATCCGGGCATAAAATGGCCCGACAATTAATAAAATAGAAATCAGTAGAAGAGAAATATAAATAGATATATTAAATGATACACAAGAGGAAACAAGATATGAAACCAAGCATTGTATGGCAGACCGATTTCGGCCTGAAGTGGGGAGCGGTGGCTTCCATGCGAGGGGTATGCAAGCAGGTGGATCCGGAAGTGGAATGCTTTGATCTGACCCATGAGATCCCTCAGTATAATATTCTGGCAGGTTCCAGAGAGCTTCTGTATGTAGAACCGTTCTGGCCGAAGGGGACCATCTTTGTATCCGTGGTGGATCCCGGCGTGGGAACCAGCCGACGAGCCTGTGTGGCCCTGTTAAAAGACGGAAACTATGTGGTCACTCCGGATAACGGAACCCTGACCCATGTGGTCCATGAAGTGGGGATACAGGCCGTACGGGAGATCGATGAAACGAAGAACCGCTATCCCGGGACGGAAGGGATCTCCGTATTCCATGGAAGAGATCTGTTCGCCTATACAGCGGCCCGACTGGCATCCGGTATCATTGACTTCGCCGGTGTGGGACCGGAATATCCGGTAGAAGAAGTGGTGCTCCTGCCGGAAGCCTATGAGATGGCGACCATTGAAAACGGGGTGGTAAGCGGATTTGTATCCAGTGTTTCCGATCCTTTCGGCAGCATAGCACTGAATGTGGAGTCTGACCGTTTTAAGGAAGAAGCAGGCTTTGCCTATGGGCAGAAACTCCATGTGGTGCTGCAGAAAAAAGGTGAAACCTATTTCGATGACTTTGTCGCCTATGAGAAGAGTTTTGGATTTGTACCTGTTGGGGATGCAATTTTATTTGATTCCTCTTCCAATGTCATCGAATTGGGAATAAATCAGGGAAACTTCAAAGAGACTTTTCACGTTTGTGAAGGCAAGACTTATACATTCCGAATACAGTAATATTGAACAAAGAAAAAGCCTGTTTTTCAGCATAAGCAACGAAATTGCTGAAAAACAGGCTTTTTTTGATTGTTGATGATTGCAATATAAACATGAGAAGAATAGAATGTTAATCGAACGGCCGAATATTATCAGCAAACATCACGACAATGCGCCAAAGTAGTCTGATAATTCGAAACAGCCTACAAACTCCCCATTGAAAGGCAGGTATTAAACTGTGAACGAAACAAAAGACAAAAAGGTAGGATTGGTCCATTCTATCTCATTCCGACTGCTGATCTATATCCTGATCATGGCGGTTGTGGTGTTCGGTGGTCTCATTACATTTATGATCACACAGACCAGAAATACGATGGTAAATGTGTATAAGAACTATACACAGAATGTTGCGCAGGCAGCAGCTACCACCGTTGATACCAATATGGAAGTTACCCTGAGCAATGTAGCTTCTACCATCGAGGGTGGCGACAGTCTGAGCGCCGGTGATATCGAGAATTATCTGATCGGACTTCTGGAAGCTGATCCCGAAGGACAAAGAGAGACCATTCGAGATACATTCCAGTCTTCTCTGGGTGGCATCGAACTGACCGGTGTGGCAGGATCCTATGCTTACTATGTAAGCTCCAACGGATTGATGGTTTACCATCCGACCCTGGAGAAGATCGGTGAAGGTGTTTCCAATGCAGCGGTAAAGGGCCTGGTAGCACGGCTGCAGGCAGGTGAAACCGCACAGAGCATCGGAGACGGTTCCATCGTATACGAATACAAGGGTGCCCTGAAATTTGCAGGTTATGCATTTACCGAAGGCGGAAACATGGTCATCGTGACCGGCGATTATGATACCGTTATGCAGCCCATCAACCAGCTGGTAAACAAGGTGATCCTGATCGTGGCACTCCTTGCCATCGTGGCTCTTCTTGCTTTGTATTTCATCATCAAGTACTCCATGAAGCCGATCTCTGATCTGGGTGATATCATTCAGCAGACCGCAGATTTTGACTTCTGTCATAACGAAAAGAGCGATAAGCTGGTAGCCCGCAAGGATGAGTTCGGTGTGATCTCCCGTGATGTGAGGAACATGCGCAAGAACCTGCGTGAGATCGTAGGAAAGATCCACGGCTCCTGTGAAGAACTGGAAGAAACCGTGGAAGAACTTCGCGGCACCACCGACAATGTGGATGCTATGTGTACCGATAACTCCGCTACCACAGAAGAATTGTCCGCAGCCATGGAAGAAACCGCTGCTTCTACCGATACCATCAATTCCAACATCGTTGACATGCGGGATGAAGCGCAGAACATCAACGGTATGGCAGATGAAGGCTCCAAGCTGTCCGATGAGATCATGGCACGTGCTTCCGAACTGAGAAAGACTACCGAAGCGGCAGCAAACAAGACCAGAGGCATTTACGAATCCGTTCGTGCTAAAGCCGATGAAGCCATTGAAAGCTCCAAGGCAGTGGAAAAGATCAATGAGCTGACCAATACCATTATGGCCATTTCTTCCCAGACCAGCCTGCTGGCATTAAACGCTTCCATTGAAGCAGCGCGTGCAGGGGATGCCGGAAGAGGATTCGCCGTAGTTGCAACCGAGATCGGAAATCTGGCAAATCAGACTTCCAGTGCAGTAACCGATATCAACGGTATTGTAGGAGAAGTAAACAATGCAGTATCCCAGATGAGCGACTGTCTGGAAGAGACCACTTCCTTCCTGGAGCAGACCGTATTAAGCGATTATGCGGAATTCCAGAAGGTATCCGAGCAGTATCATGACGATGCTGATACCTTCAAGGGCAGCATGGAAAGCATCAAGAACGGTACCAGCGAGCTGACCGATTCCATTGGCGAAGTAGCGGATTCCATTTCTGCCATCACCTCCACTGTTAACGAGTCTGCAAACGGTGTATCCGATATTGCAGGAAAGACCGCAGATATCGTAAACGGAATGGCAACGACTTCCGAAAAGGTAGATTCCACGATGACAACGGTGGATACCTTAGAGGGCATCGTAGGAATGTTCAAGCTGCAGTAAAAACCATTGCAGGAATAAACGAACAACAGTCAGTGGACAAAAACCGGGATCAACTGTTGGTTTAAGTGAAAATATAGGGCTTTCGGTGTATGATAGAGATATGCCGAAAGCCCTTTTTACGGAGGATTGTTATGTTTTGTCATCAATGCGGAAAACAAGTACCGGATGCAGCCAGGTTCTGCCCATATTGTGCGGCGATTCTGGCAGAACCCGAAAAAATGACTCCGGAGATGCCTGTTCAGCAACCGTCCGCATATTCCGGTGATCTGCAGCAGCAGGCTGGATATCCCGGGAATCTGTCAGAACAGCAACAGACTGGGTCTACCGATCCGTATACGAATCCAGCTACGTGGCAAAACCAGATGGAAACGACCTCTATGCCTGGACAAATTAGCGAAGGCAGAAAACCGTTATCTGCAGGCAGGAAAGTCCTGATCGCTCTGGTGATCCTGGTTGTGATCACCCTTCTTGGTGTTGGCGGAAAATACGGCTACGACAACTACCTGTATCCCTATCTTCAATACCAGAAGGCAGCGGAGCTGGTGGCAGAAGAAAACTACGCCGATGCCATTCCCATTTACCGGGAACTGGGGGAATACAAGGATGTCCAGGATCTTCTGACCGAGGCGATATACCAGTACGGACGCCAGCTGGAGAACAGTAGAAGCTATGCGGAAGCCATCACCCAGTATCAGCTGGTGGAGGAATATAAGGACAGTATCGGTCATATCAAAGAGTGTCGCTATCAGATCGCTCAGAATACCTATGGAGCCGGTGAATATGCCAAGGCCCGGGGATTGTTTGAGGAGCTGATCCCTTATAAGGACTGTTGGACCATGGTGCAGGAGTGCGATTATTGCATCGCAAAGGAAACCATGGATGCAGGAGAGATGCAGGCAGCATCGGAGCAGTTCCTGGCCCTGGGGGATTACAAGGACTCTCATACGATGTATCTGGAGTGCATCTATGTGATCGCTAAGGATGAGCGGGAAAGCGGAAACTACGAAGGATGCATGGAGCATCTGGAGCTTCTGATCGCGGAGAATTACTCCGACAGCTATGACTATTTAAAAGGCATGATCACGGAGCTGGCACAGCTCTTTGAAGAAAAACATGACACAGACCCTGCGGCGGCGGATCGATACCTGGCCTATCTGTGTGAGTTTGGATACTTTACCTACGAACCGTTACCGATGGAAAATCGGGAGCAGATGCTGGAAATGGTGGAACCGGTTTCCTTAAGCATCCGTGAGGATACCAGCAACGGAAGCTACAATTTCGGAACCGGTGCGATCTACCGGATCGATCCGGATTATATCTATGTGGCAACAGTGAAACATGTGGTGAGACCGCAGAACGGTCACAAGGTTACACTGACTTTTTATGACGGAACCAAGAAGATGATCCGTATGCAGGGCATCTATTCCCAGGAGAAACCAAAGCTGGATTTTGCCATGTTCCGCTTTCCGACGGCGGAAGTTCCCCCGCAGCTGCTACTGACCTTAAAGCAGCTGTATTACGATCCGGCAGTCTATGATGAACTGACGGAGGGCACCCAACTGGTGATCCATGCGAATATGTGGGGCGGCCATACGGATAAGATCTTCGACACGGAGTATATAGGCGATGATGTCTGGGGCGAAACACATGAGTATGTGGCAGACCCCAATAACGACATGATCGTTACCTCGCACTGTGCCATCGGCGGACAAAGTGGTGGCCCCATCTTTGACCTGAAGGGCAGATGTGTGGCACTGGTACGTTCCAGCTACTACGAAGGAAACAACTATCGACGGGATCTGCAGGTAAAACTCCTCCAGGCAGAAGAGCTTTTTGAACGGAGAAGCGAGATGCTGGAGTAAGGCGGATACTGTAAGCAAAAGGGCTTGCGATAGGTACCAAATAGGTTTTGCATAATGATAAAGCATAGGAGAAAAGCACCCCATGGCATCCAGTATCATACATCTGGCAATTACAGGAGAATTGATAAAGAGAAGAACTTTTAGGGAACCGGGCAGACTGCGCCTGGGCTGCGTCCTGCCGGATGCGGGATCCTCCGGGAAGAGCCATTTGAAGGTAAAACTGTGGGGAAACAATAAGCACAGTTATGACTTTGACCGGTTCCGGGAACTGTTCGGCGAGAAGATGAAGGAGGACGACCTGTATCTGGGGTATTATCTTCATCTGGTGCAGGACCTCGTTTATCGCCATTTTGTATATGACAGATATCACTGGAATCCCAATATTGAGGGAAATGTACAGCTCCTCCACCGGGATTATGAGATCACCAATTCCTACGTGATCGAACAATACGGCCTGGTCAACGATCTCTCCATTCCCGATGATTTCCGTTCAGAACCGCTTACGCAGATCTGCGAGCCGGATCCGGTATCCTTTATGCATACCATGGATTCCTATTTCAGGGATATCGTAGACGGAGAGATCTTCTTTTTTACAAAGGAAATGGCAGATGAATACATAGAAGAAGCTGTGGAAGTTTGCATGAACGAACTGAAGGCCCTGGATGAGAACAGGCCTTTACTGGATGGCTATGAGCACGCCTGGGATCGTCAGCCCAAGTCGCTTCTGGAAACAACGAGAAATACCCGGGAACTGGGTGGCTATCGGGTGGAAGGAAAGTCTGTTTATACACAGAAAAACCGGATCCTCCGCAGCGACGCCCCCTTACATCCTTCCGTGAAAGATGTGGAATATCTGAAAAAGAAGGAGATCACCACCATCATTGATCTGCGCTGCGCAGAAGATCTGGCTCGTGCACCCCATGGTCTGGCCCTGGCAGAAGGATTCTCCTATCATAATTGTCCTATCGTGGAAGGCAGCGGGATCCCCGAAAGTGTGGCAGCAGTGCCCGCGTCCTACCTTGCCATCGCAGAATCGACAGGCGCCGCACAGGCATTTCACACCATTGCCTCTTCAACGACCGGAATTCTTATCAATTGTTCCGCCGGAAAGGACCGCACCGGTGTGGTATCGGCCCTCCTTTTGTGGTTGTGCGGTGTCCGCAGATCCGATATCGTCTATGATTATATGCGCACCAAAGAGTATAATCGGGAGCGCTTTGCCCTGATCCATGAGCGATACCCGGATATCGATATGAACATCGTGATCCCCAGAGAAAGCTACATGGAAGATTTCATGCAGCTTCTGGAAGAAAAGTACGGAACTGTAGAGCAGTACTTTGCTACGGCAGGAATCAGTGAAACAGAGCAGCAGAAGATCCGGGAGAAACTGCATCTATAATCCGATTGGGAGAGCTCTGTATTGAAGAGTCCCGTTTGCTTCTTTGGCACGAAAAAGGAAATAACACAGAATAGGGTATTTCTCTGCATTTATGAGGGGGAGCACTAAATCAATTTTCTCGAGACGGAAACACAGGTTGACAAAATCATGGTAGCCCATTATTTCTACCAATTGCTTGCACACGGGATCTGAAATAATACCCCATTCATCATAAGGAAGCTCAAATAGTTTTATCCTTCTTTTCCCTTTCACAATTTCAAATGTGTTTTTTATCATGGGTCGACTATGTAAATAATCACTGATACTTTTCATAATTATTCCGATATTCTTGTTTTTGGGGATTCGAGACCATGAGCCGTTTAAGTCCTTTAATATGTGCCAGGTTTCTATATCCCACTCTTCCAATAGGCCATCTTCACCGACATAAGGATCTTCGGAAAGATTCTCATCCCAGTAAAGCCAGAGATCTGACTGTATTTCAGTTCCGAGGACATCTTCAACCACCTGGCATGCGATTTCGTCCCACATCAGTCTTGTGGTCAAAACCATTTCTTCATCAACCCAATACCACTGCGAAGAATGGTCATATTTGCAGACGGCAGTCATTACCAAAATGGAAAGTGGAGAGCGCTTGACAAAATATAATTCCACTTTATCATCCTGAACATAAATACAGTTATCTGCATATGTTCCGCAAACATGATCATCGTCATGGTGCATACAAGCGGGAAACACCTGTTTAATTATTTTGGGGAAATTGATATAAGGATATTCCTTACTGAGATCAGTTGAGTTGTAGGGATCATCTAATAGGATATCCAGAGTCTTGCGGGAGCAGGTTAAACGGGTATAAAAATAAAAGGACATGTAACCTCCTTTTTTGATCGGTAATCCCTTTAAGGATTCCATTTACGGTTATCTGGTCTCATTTTAATGGTTCCACCTGTCCTATTAACCGTACTTATTTAACGAACAAATATCGAACAGAGGTAAAGGTGGACGCATAAGGCTAATTGGATTTTACAAATTTACCGATTGATGTCTTACGCTTGAGGGATGAAAATTTCATCCCTCTTTCTTTTTGCCCAATTTTACGTTATTTTCCGGTGATGAAAATTTAATAGACTATATCGATTTCTCACTACCCTATAAAGTGGACCTCGGGAAGGACAAGGAGGTACGCAAAAACTATATGGGGAAAAAATTACAAACGTATCTGAAGAACAACTGGCAGCTGTATGTTCTCATCGCGCCGGCTGTGATCTATTTTCTCGTATTCAACTATCTGCCTTTGTACGGCATCCAGATCGCCTTTAAGGATTACAAAGCAGTGAGTGGTATTGCGGGAAGTCAGTGGGTAGGCTTTAAGCATTTTGTGAATTTCTTTCATGCTTATTATTTTAAGCGGCTTTTGAGCAATACCCTGTTACTCAATGTTTATTACTTATTATGGAGCTTTCCGGTTCCGATCATCATGGCGATCCTGCTCAATCAGGTGAGAGGAAACAAAAGAAGACAGGTGATCCAGACCACCATCTATGTGCCGTATTTTATATCCACGGTGGTGTTGGCCGGTATGCTTTACATCTTTCTTTCGCCCACCAGCGGAATCCTCAATATCATCCGCGGGTTTCTGGGACTTAGTGCCATCGACTACATGTCCAGTGCGGAAGCATTCAGGCCGATCTACATTCTCTCCGGTATCTGGCAGTCCGCCGGCTACAATACGATCCTGTTTATCGCATCCCTGGCGGGAGTGGATCAGGCGCTCTATGAGGCGGCAGAGATCGACGGAGCCAGCATCTGGCAGAAGATCCGTTACATCGATCTGCCCAGCTTGATGCCCACCATCATGATGGTGCTGGTGTTAGACTGCGGAAGGCTGCTCAGCAGTAACACGGAGAAGGCTCTGGTCATGCAGACAGCCGGCAATATCCCCACCTCGGATATCATCGGCGTCTATGTATACAACGTGGGCCTGGGAAGCGGACAGTTTTCCTATACGGCAGCCATCGGTCTGTTTATCAATGTGATCAATTTCATCCTGATCATCTCCGTCAATAAGCTGTCAAGGAGGGTTACCGATGTCGGCCTTTTCTAAGAAAAGCATCAGCAACAAGGTGTTTGCTGTTTTCAATACGATCTTCTGGATCCTGGTCATGTTTTTGATCCTTTATCCGCTGTACCTGGTGGTGATCGCCTCTGTATCCGATCCGGACGCCATTGTACGGGGAGAAGTGATCTGGCATCCGGTGGATGTGTCCTTCATGGGATATGAAGCCATTTTTCAGTACAAGGAGCTGATCCGGTCCTATGGAAATTCCATTGCATACACCGTGATCAGTGTGCTAATGAGTATCACCATCACTTTGTGCGCGGCCTATACCTTATCCAGGCCGAAGTTTAAAGGGAAAACGCTGTTCAACCTGTTTTTTATTTTTACCATGTTTTTTAACGGAGGCCTGATCCCCACGTTCCTGACCTTAAAGGATCTGCATTTATACAACACGCCTCACGTGATCGTTCTGATGGGATGTGTCAGCGTCTGGAACCTGATGGTGGCGCGCACCTTTATTCAGACCAGCATTCCCCATGAACTGTATGAGGCAGCCATGCTGGACGGAGCCACCCATTTTCAGTATTTCGGAAAAGTGGTGGTCCCCTTGAGCAAGACGATCATTGCCGTTCTGGCAGTATATTACGGCGTAGCCAAGTGGAATGACTTTTTTACCGGACTGGTGTATTTAAGAGACCGTTCCCTGTATCCGCTTCAAACGGTGCTGCGGGAGATCCTGGCAACGCTGCAGGTGGACAAATCCGGCGATTACATGATGTCCATGGCAGACTCCGCAGCGTCCATGGCAGAAGCAACACGGATCGCCAATGTAGCCAAGTATTGCATCATTGTGGTGGCAACCGGGCCGGTGGTTGTCCTGTATGCCATCATGCAGAAGTATTTTGAAAAGGGAGTCATGATCGGTTCCCTGAAAGGATGATATGATAATAACAGTGTCCATGCACTGTTACAAAATAAGGAGGGTTATACATGAAAAAGAAAGTATTAGCAACACTACTTTCGGTGGCGATGGCTATGAGTATCGTTACCGGATGCGGCAGCAGTGCAGACACCACCGGAAATGCTCCAGCCGATGCACCCGCAAAGGAAGCGTCCGCTGCAGAAGGCGACGCACAGCAGGAGGATCTGACCTTAAAGATCATGCTGGGTATCCGTGATGTGGATGCACTGACCGATGTGGATCAGATGCCTGCCGTACAGAGACTGGAAGAGCAGACCGGCATCAACATTGAATGGGAAGTGGTAAAAGGCTCCGACTGGGAAACAAAGCTGAATCTGATGTTTGCTTCCGGAGAGTATCCGGACATCATCATTGCCAACAACGTTTCTGTAGATTATGAGGAATATGGCGTAACCCAGGGCCTTTTGCAAACCCTAAACGATGATCTGACCAGCAAATATATGCCCAATTATACGGCCAGGAGAGAGGCGGAAGAGGCAGATCCCACCGCCAGCCTGATCGCTTCCGACGGGAACAAGTATGCCATCGGTTACCTGGTAGGTCAGAATATCAATACCAATCAGCATTTCTTTATCAATAACACCTGGCTGGAGAATCTGGGACTGGAAACACCGAAGAATGCCCAGGAACTCCTGGAGGTGCTCAGAACCTTTAAGGCTAAGGATGCAGACGGAGACGGAGACACATCCAATGAGATCCCGCTGGAGATGGGACTGGATACCGGTTTCTATGGAATCCGTTATCTGCTGCCCATGTTTGGTGTACCCATTGATTCCGATCGCTGGATCTATATTGATGATGACAAAAATGTGGTGTTTGCACCCACAACCGACAACTTCCGGGATTGTATGGAATGGCTGCACACCTGTTATGCAGAGGGACTGGTGGATCCGGAGATCATTTCCCAGGATATCAGTACCATTGAGACAAAACTGAAGGCAGGAAATGTAGGCTTCTTTACAGCATGGCGACTGATCGCAATGGGCTTTGATGACAGCGTGATGCAGACCTGCAGTCTCTATGTACCCGAAAGCACCGCCAAGCTTTCCAGGATCCTGGAGGTAGCAAAGGGCGGTACCTACCTGACGGTAACCAATGAGCATGTGGAGGAGTCCTTAAAGCTTCTGGATGCCATGCTGGATACCGAGATGATGTTCTCCCTGTACTACGGAGAAAAGGATGCTACGGACGGAACCGGCTGGACCTATAACGAGAACGGCAAGATCGACTCCATCAACACCGGATCTGTGGAGATCAAGAATTACATTGACTGCAATACCCTGTTCTTTGCACCGGCCAATTACATTTATGAGAACTTCAACATGCCTCCGCAGCGGATCGAAAAGACGGAGTACTGCAAGATCTACGATGAAGCGGGCATCATTCAGAAGTATTCCAATGATTACTTTAAGTTTGCGCCTTTAACATCTGAGCAGCTGCAGAGCATTACCCTGAAAGAAACAGACATTGACAATGCGGTAGTGGAAAACGTGGCTTCCTTTGTGGTAAACGGCGTAACCGATGATACCTGGCAGCAGTTTGTTTCGATCTTTGCAGGTATGGATACA
>JAILDL010000153.1 GCA_024689465.1 Lachnospiraceae bacterium | reverse complement strand
GGCACCTTTATCCGAGATGCAGAAGGTAGACGGCTTAGATGACAATGTAACCAGCAAGCGTTATATCCATCAGTATAATTTCCCTGCATATTCTGTAGGTGAGACCAAGGTTAGCCGTGGTCCCGGACGTCGTGAGATCGGACATGGTGCTCTGGCTGAGAGAGCCCTTCTGCCCGTACTTCCTTCCGAGGATGAGTTCCCTTATGCGATCCGTGCCGTATCCGAGACCTTTGAGTCCAACGGATCCACTTCCATGGCTTCCACCTGTGCATCCTGCATGTCCTTAATGGCTGCCGGCGTGCCCATCAAGAAGATGGTAGCAGGTATCTCCTGTGGTCTTGTAACCGGCGATACCGATGACGATTATCTGGTACTGACCGATATCCAGGGTCTGGAAGACTTCTTCGGCGACATGGACTTTAAGGTAACCGGTACCACCGATGGTATCACAGCGATCCAGATGGATATCAAGATCCACGGTTTGACAAGACCCATCGTTGAGACTGCCATTGCCAGAGCAAGAGAAGCTCGTCTGTTCATCATGGACAACTGCATGAAGCATGCTATTGCAGAGCCTCGTAAGGAAGTTGGCAAGTATGCTCCCAAGATCGTTACCATTACCATTGATCCTGAGAAGATCGGTGATGTGGTTGGTCAGAGAGGAAAGACCATCAATGCCATCATTGAGCAGACCGGCGTGAAGATCGATATCACCGATGACGGAAGAGTATCCGTATGCGGTACCGACCAGGCTATGATGGATAAGGCTCTGGATATGGTGAAGATCATCGTAACCGATTTTGAAGCCGGCCAGGTATTTACCGGTAAGGTTGTAAGCATTAAGGAATTCGGTGCATTCATCGAGTTCGCTCCCGGTAAGGAAGGAATGGTTCATATTTCCAAGATCGCGAAGGAACGTATCAACCGTGTAGAGGATGTCCTCACATTAGGCGATACCGTTACCGTTGTATGCCTTGGAAAGGATAAGATGGGCCGCATCAGCTTCTCTATGAAGGATGTTGCTCAGCAGTAATTAGTACTTAGATCCGGCGGTTTATTCAGTCTGCTCTGCAGGCTTTATAAGCAGCCGGATTTTTTGTGGTCCCCTGTGGCCCCGTGTGGTCCCTTGGGGACGGGGTTAGTGGTTCAGAAAACGAAAGGAGATCATCATGGGTAAACGCGTTTTTCTATTTGTTTTGGATAGTTTTGGGATCGGCGAGATGCCGGATGCGGCAAGCTTTGGGGATGTAAATGTCAACACCATTCGTTCCTGCTCCCGCAGCCCTTATTTTTCCATGCCCAACATGCAGAAGATCGGACTTTTTAATATCGACGGTGTAGACTTCCTGGAAAGCGTAGAAGCGCCCACCGGCCGTTTTGCCCGCCTGGCGGAAGCATCCAAGGGAAAAGATACCACCACAGGTCATTGGGAGATCGCAGGACTCCGATCCGAAAAGCCCATGCCCACCTTCCCGGACGGATTTCCGGAGGAGTTTCTGGAAGCCTTCAGCAAAAAGATCGGACGGGGCGTTCTCTGCAACAAGCCCTATTCCGGAACCCAGGTCATTGCGGATTACGGTGAGGAGCATCTGCGCACCGGCAGCGTGATCGTGTATACTTCTGCGGACAGCGTATTCCAGATCGCAGCCCATGAAGAGAAGGTGCCCTTGGAGGAACTGTATTCCATCTGCCGCACGGCCAGGGAGATGCTGACCGGAGATCTGGCCGTGGGCCGCGTCATCGCACGACCTTTTGTGGGAGATGCGGGAAACTTTACCAGAACCTCCAATCGTCATGATTTCTCCCTACTGCCTCCCGGAGATACCATGTTGGATCAGCTGAAGGAGAACGGCTTTGATGTCATCGCGGTAGGCAAGATCAATGATATCTTTGCCGGAAAGGGGATCACGGAATTTACTTACACCAAGGGAAATGCAGACGGCATCGACCAGACCCTGGAGATCATGAACCGGGACTTTAACGGTCTGTGCTTTATCAACCTGGTGGATTATGATATGCTTTACGGCCATCGCAGAGATGTGGACGGCTATGCAAAGGCGCTGACCTACTTTGACGAGAAGGTGCCGGAGATCCTTTCCAGACTGCGGGAAGATGATCTGTTCATGATCACCGCAGACCACGGATGCGATCCGGCCTATACGGCTACCACAGATCACACCAGAGAGTATATCCCCTTCACCATCCAAGGCGCGAAGGTGGAACCGAAAAATATGGGCACCAGAAGCACCTTTGCGGACATTGGAGCCACCGTGCTGGATTATTTCGGGATCAAACCGGGATTTGAGGGCAGAAGTCTTCTCTAACGAGAATACTCGTCTTCTCTAAAGAGAATACAAATAGGAAGTGCAACAGAAGTAATAAAGGAGCAATAGTTTGAATACACAACAGGAAATAGAAAGACGCCGGACTTTTGCCATTATTTCCCACCCCGATGCGGGAAAGACCACACTGACTGAGAAATTCCTTCTCTACGGCGGGGCCATCAACACCGCCGGCAGTGTAAAGGGTAAGGCTACGGCAAAACATGCGGTTTCGGACTGGATGGAGATCGAAAAGCAGAGAGGTATCTCTGTTACCTCCTCTGTTCTGCAGTTCGAATACGGCGGATGCTGCATTAACATTCTGGATACACCGGGACACCAGGATTTCTCCGAGGATACCTACCGTACGCTGATGGCGGCGGATTCCGCGGTCATGGTCATCGATGCCTCCAAGGGTGTAGAGGCACAGACGAGGAAGCTCTTTAAGGTCTGCGTCATGCGGAAGATCCCCATTTTTACCTTTATCAACAAATTAGACCGGGACGCCCTGGATACCTTCGAGCTCTTGGATGATATCGAGAAGGAACTGGGAATCGCTACCGTTCCCATGAACTGGCCCATCGGTTCCGGTAAGAAGTTTAAGGGCGTGTTTGACCGGGAACTGGATCAGGTCATCACCTATTCCGATACCCAGAAGGGTACCAAGGAAGGCGAATCCACCTTCATCGATGTAAAGGATACGGCTGCCCTGGATGCGATCCTGGGAAGCGAAGCCAGAGAGAAGCTGGAAGGGGAACTGGAGCTGCTTAACGGCGCCGGAGCAGAATTTGATCTGGCCGAAGTACGTGCCGGCAATCTGACCCCTGTCTTTTTCGGATCGGCACTGACCAACTTTGGTGTGGAGGTCTTCTTACAGCACTTCTTAAAGATGGCCATGGCACCCTCTGCCCGTAATTCCGACCAGGGCGTGATCGACCCCGAGACCCATGATTTTTCCGCCTTTGTCTTTAAGATTCAGGCGAACATGAATAAGGCCCACCGGGATCGTATTGCCTTTATGCGGATCTGCTCCGGCAAGTACGAAGCATCCATGGAAGTAAAGCATGTACAGGAAAACAAGGTTATGCGCCTTTCCCAGCCCCAGCAGATCATGGCGGATGATCGAAAGATTCTGGATACGGCCTACGCCGGAGACATCATCGGTGTCTTTGACCCGGGCATCTTTTCCATCGGGGATACCCTGTGTATGCCGAAGGAAAACTTCCGCTACGAAGGGATCCCTACCTTTGCACCGGAGCATTTTGCAAGAGTGCGTCTGACGGATACCATGAAGCGGAAACAGTTTGTAAAGGGCATTACTCAGATCGCCCAGGAAGGTGCGATCCAGATCTTCCAGGAAGTCAGCCTGGGTATGGAGGAGATCATCGTCGGCGTGGTTGGCGTGCTGCAGTTTGATGTCTTAAAGTTCCGACTGACCAACGAATACAACGTGGAGATCGTTCTGGAAAACCTGCCCTATGAATACATCCGCTGGATCGAAAACAAGGATGAAGTGGACTTCGAGAAGCTTTCCGGAACCAGCGATATGAAGAAGATCCTGGACCTCAAGGGCAATCCCCTGCTTTTATTTGTCAACGAATGGAGCATCGGCATGACCCTGGATCGCAACAAGGGTCTGAAACTGACGGAATTTGGCCGCAACTAAGGCTTTTTTATCAAGGGAGTCTGCATGAAAAAACATTCCCCCCGTATTCCCGGCTTATTCAATATGCTGTTGATCGTACTGCTGCTTTCTGTGTGTCTCACTGGATGCAGCATTGCTTTGCCTGCAGAAAGGGATGATACCCTGCAGGCAGAAGAGAGCAAGGTAGAACAGATGAAACCGGATACCGGAGGGGACCCGGAAAAGAAGGATAAGAGCTACACCCAGGCACCGGAGCAGAAGACTTCGGAAACGGCAGAGACCCCGGAAGAGATCCGGGAGACAGAGGAAACCGATGAAACAGGTGAAACGGAAGAAGAGGCCGCTTTCGTAAGGCTCCCCTCCCTTTCCGGAATATATTACAGCCTCCTTACCAGGCAGCAGCAGGTTCTCTATGAAGAACTGTACAGCTGTATCGTTACCCTGGGAGAGGACGTGAAGGTCTCCACCTTGGATACGGATGAGCTTTACACAGTGTACGAAGCAGTGATGGGAGACCATCCGGAGATCTTTTACTGCGTGGGATATACCTATCGTCTGAAAACAATAGACGATATCCCCCAGTCCATTACCTTCACCGGTAAGTACAGCTATTCCGGGCAGGAGATCGACGCCTACAACGAGCAGCTGGCAAAAAAACTCGCGGAGGTAAAAGAAGGACTTCCTGCGGGAGCGGGAGATTATGAGATCGCCCGCTACCTCTATGAATATGTGATCACCCATACGGAATATGTTCTGGATTCCAGGGACAATCAGAGCCTGTTATCGGCCCTTCTGTGGGGCGAGAGTGTATGCACCGGATACACCAAGGCCTATCAGTATCTGGCCCTTCAGATGGGGCTTCGCTGTGCCATGGTGACAGGACAGGCCGGCGGTGGTTCCCATGCCTGGGCCCTGGTCCGGGTGGAAGGGGAATACTACCACGTGGACGTCACCTGGGGAGATCCGGAATTTTCCGGTTCCGTGTCGGGAGAAGGACCGGAGGTGGGCTACGGATATCTGCTCATTACCGATGAGGAGATCAGCCGGAACCATACTATCGACAATTTCCTTAAGCTGCCCTCCTGTACGGCGACAAATGCCAATTATTTCCGAAGAGAAGGACTGCTCTTTGACCATGTTCAGGAAGAGGTGCTTGCCCGGATCTGTTCGGACTATGCTGCCGCAGGAAAAAAGAGCATTCAGATCAAGGCATCCGGAGAAGAAGCTTATGAGGAACTGGTCCGTTATCTGATCACAGACGGCCATATGTTTGATTATGCCATCACGGGTCAGGAAAGTTGCTGGTATCTGACCGACGATGTTCTGTATACCATTACCATCGAGCTTTCCGGGGGGGATTAATTTCCCCCAATCCATTCCAAAAGCCGTGGCATTTTGGTATAATGACCATTGGAACAGAAGGGAATTTATGTGCTGTGGCACAAAAGTGAGGACAACAATGGAAAAAGAAACCACTCGAAATACATATGTGTTAAAGGATGATGCAGCTTTAGGCTCTGTGAAGATCGCAGACGACGTGGTTGCAATGATCGCAGGCCTGGCAGCCACCGAAGTAGAGGGCGTGGCAGGACCGGTGGGTAATTCCGCCGATGCCACCAAGGCAGCCCGCAAGACCGCCAAGGGCGTAAAGGTCATTGTGAACGGCAAGGTGGTGAAGATCGACCTGGCCATCAATATGGAATACGGCTACAACATCCCCGCAACCTGTGAGAAGGTGCAGCAGAAGGTAAAGTCTACGGTAGAGAATATGACCGGACTGGAGGTTTCGGATGTAAACATCCGTATTGCTGCCATCAGCATGAAGAAAGAGAACTAATGGGAAGAAGAGAATTAAGAGAGCAGCTCTTCAAGCTGCTGTTTCGTAAAGAGTTTCATCCTGCAGAGGACATGCAGGAACAACAGGAGATGTTTTTTACCGATGTAGGGGCAAAGCCTGCAACGGAAGAAGAACAGACCTATATCAACGAAAAGTACGGCAGGATCGTGGAGAAGCTTCCGGAGATCGACAAAATGCTCAATGAGAAGGCCACCGGCTGGACCACCACCCGTATGGGAAAGGTGGATCTGACCATCCTGAGACTGGCCGTTTATGAGATGCTCTTTGATGATGACATTCCGGTGAATGTGGCCATCAACGAGGCGGTAGAGCTTGCCAAAAAATTCGGACAGGATGAATCTTCGTCGTTTGTGAACGGAGTATTGGCGAAGTTTGTATGAACGTCTATACCGTCGCCAAGATCAACAGCTATATCAAGAATATGTTCCAGCAGGATATCCTGCTGAAAAATATCTGTGTCAAGGGTGAGACCAGTAACGTAAAGTATCACCACTCGGGGCACATTTATTTTACCCTTAAAGATAAGTCGGGTGCGATCCGTTGCGTCATGTTCGCCGGTAATCGTTCCGGCCTTTCTTTTCATTTAGAGGATGGTCAGCAGGTACTGGTGACCGGTCACTTTGATGTATACGAGAGGGACGGCGGATACCAGTTGTATGCCCGGCAGATCCAGTTAGAGGGAGCCGGGATCCTCTTTGAGCGGTTCCAGAAACTCAAGCAGGAACTGGAAGAGAGAGGGATGTTTGATCCTGCCTATAAACGGCCGATCCCGCCCTATATCCGTACCCTGGGCGTAGTCACGGCTCCGGTAGGCAAGGCGATCCGGGACATCATGACCACGGCACTTGCCCGCGACCCCTATGTGCAGATCATCCTGTATCCTGCCAGAGTGCAGGGAGAGGGAGCGGCAGAGAGTATCGTAAACGGTATCCATGCCCTGGAAAATCTGGGGGTGGACGTGATGATCGTGGGCCGGGGCGGCGGATCTGTGGAAGAGATGTGGGCCTTCAACGAGGAGATCGTGGCGGAAGCCATCTTCGACTGCAGTGTGCCGGTGATCTCGGCGGTGGGCCATGAAACGGACTTTTCCATTTCCGACTTTGTAGCGGACCTTAGGGCGATCACTCCTACGGCAGCCGCCATGGCGGCTGTTCCGGAAGTGGGAACCATCCTGCAGCAGATGGATGATTATCGGGACAGACTTTCAGATGCCATGGACCGCAGGATCAGCCGGATGCGGGATCTGACCGCGGGCAAAAGGATGCGCCTTAACTACCTAAGCCCCATGAGTCGCTTAAAGGACCAGAAACAGAAGGCAGCGCAGACCAAAGAGATGCTGCAGCGTCTCATGGAGAAGAAGCTTTCGGAAAGCAGACAGGAACTGGAGAGAAAAGCGGACCGGACCGGGCGCAGCATGGAAAGGCGTCTGACAGATGCCCATCACAGCCTCCGGATCTATATTGAACGATTAAAGGGCCTTTCCCCCCTGGATAAGCTTAACCAGGGCTATTCCTACAGTACAGGCCCCGATGGCAAGACCTTAAACAGTATCACCCAGGTGGCCGAAAATGACCGTATTTCCGTGTATGTACAGGACGGTGTGATCGAAGGCAGCGTGCTTTTGGCCCGTCCGCTGGAATACGGAAAACAGTAGGCACCGATTACAGAAAGAAGGATCCTATGACCGAAGAGAAGACAACCTTTTCCCTGGAAGAAGCCTTTGAACAGCTGGATGGGATGCTGGAGGAGCTGGAATCTCCCCAGATCTCCCTGGAAAAGAGTTTTGAAACCTATCAGGCAGCCATGGAGCTGCTGAAAAAATGCGATGCGTCCATCGATCAGGTGGAAAAGAAAGTGCTGGCATTAAATGCCGAAGGAGAGCTGGATGAGTTTCAACCGGAATCTGAGTGAGAAAGCGCAGCAGATCGAGGAGATCTTAAAAGAATATCTGCCGGAGGAGAAAGGGTTCCAAAAGACCGTGCTGGAAGCCATGAACTACAGCTTCCTGGCAGGCGGAAAGCGCCTTCGCCCCATGATCATGCAGGAAGCGTACCGGTCCTTTTTAAAGTGCTCCGGAAACGAAGCGGGAGGGACCAAGGTGATCTATCCCTTTATGGCGGCCATCGAGATGATCCATACCTATTCCCTGATCCATGACGATCTGCCGGCGATGGATGATGACGATTACCGCAGAGGCCGGAAAACCAACCACGTGGTATACGGAGAAGCCATGGCGATCCTGGCAGGAGACGGACTGCTGAATTTCGCCTATGAAACGGCCATTAAGGCCTTTGCCCTTTGCCGGGATGATACAGATCGCCTGCGTGTTTCCAAAGCCCTGGAGATCCTGGCCGGGAAAGCCGGTGTATACGGTATGGTAGGCGGTCAGTGCGTGGATGTGGAAGCCGAGAAGAAGGGGCTTACCATTTCTGCGGAGCAGATGGCTTTTATCGACGAAAACAAAACGGCGGCCCTCATTGAGGCCAGTCTGATGATCGGCATGGTCCTTGCCGGTGCATCGGATGAGATCCTGCAAGAAGCAGAACGCTGCGGCAGTAACATCGGCATCGCCTTCCAGATCCGGGATGATATCCTGGACATCGAAGGAGACGAAAGCGTCCTTGGAAAACCGGTGGGGAGCGATGAGAAAAACGAGAAGGTTACCTATGTCAGCTACTACGGTCTGGAAAAGGCCAAGGAAAAAGTCGAGGAGTTGTCGGAAGAAGCCGAAAGGATCCTGCAGGAGATCGCAGGAGAGGATTCCTTCCTGATCCCTCTTACAAACTGGCTGATCGATCGGGAGAAGTAAAGGTACATGTACTTAGACCAGATACAAAAACCCAATGACATAAAGAATATCGACCCATCCGATTACGGTATTCTGGCCAGGGAGATCCGGGAATTTCTGATCCAGAAGATCTCCGTGACCGGCGGACATTTAGGCTCCAACCTGGGGACCGTGGAACTGACCATGGCCCTGCATCTGTGCCTTACGCTGCCTTCGGATAAGATCATCTGGGACGTGGGGCACCAATCCTACACCCATAAACTGCTGACCGGCAGACGGGAAGGCTTCGATACCCTTCGAAAATACGGAGGGATGAGCGGATTCCCCAAGCGCTGTGAGTCAAACTGCGACAGTTTCGATACGGGTCACAGTTCCACCTCCATCTCCGCAGGATTGGGCCTTGTGAAAAGCAGGGACCTGCAGGGCGGGCATGAGACCATCGTTTCCGTTATCGGAGACGGAGCCCTCACCGGCGGTATGGCATACGAAGCCTTAAACAACGCTTCCAAGCTGACCACCAACTTTGTCATTGTCTTA
>JAILDL010000105.1 GCA_024689465.1 Lachnospiraceae bacterium | reverse complement strand
TTAGGAGGATATTTTAAAATGGCTAAAGCTAAATTTGAAAGAACAAAACCCCATTGTAATATCGGTACTATCGGCCACGTAGATCACGGCAAGACTACTCTTACCGCTGCTATCACAAAGGTTCTGGCTGATAGAGAAGGTTTAGGCTCTTCCGTAGCATTCGATCAGATCGATAAGGCTCCCGAAGAGAAGGCACGTGGTATAACGATCTCCACCGCTCACATCGAGTATGCGACCAAGAATCGTCACTATGCTCACGTTGACTGCCCTGGCCACGCTGACTACGTAAAGAACATGATCACCGGTGCTGCTCAGATGGATGGTGCTATCCTTGTAGTAGCTGCTACCGATGGTGTTATGGCTCAGACCAAGGAGCACATCCTTCTTGCTCGTCAGGTAGGTGTTCCTTACATCGTAGTATTCATGAACAAGTGCGATATGGTTGATGATGATGAAATCCTTGACCTGGTTGAGATGGAAATCAGAGACCTGCTGAATGAGTACGAGTTCCCTGGCGATGATACACCTATCATCCGTGGTTCTGCTCTGAAGGCTCTGGAAGATCCCAACGGTGAGTGGGGTGCAAAGGTTGTTGAGCTGATGGATACAGTTGATTCTTACATCCCTGATCCTAAGCGTGACGTTGATAAGCCTTTCATCATGCCTGTAGAGGACGTATTTACTATCACTGGTCGTGGTACTGTTGCTACCGGCCGTGTTGAGGTTGGTACTCTTAAGCTGAACGAGGAAGTAGAAATCGTTGGTATTAAGGAAGAGAAGAAGAAGACTGTTGTAACCGGTATCGAAATGTTCCGTAAGATGCTGGATCAGGCTGAAGCTGGTGATAACATCGGTGTTCTGCTTCGTGGTGTTAACCGTGACGAGATCGAAAGAGGACAGGTTCTTGCTCATCCCGGAACCATCCACTGCCACAAGAAGTTTACCGCTGAGGTTTACATCTTAACAAAGGACGAAGGTGGTCGTCATACACCTTTCTTCAACAACTACAGACCTCAGTTCTACTTCAGAACAACTGACGTTACCGGTGTTTGCGAGTTACCTGCTGGTACAGAGATGTGCATGCCTGGTGATCACGTAACCATGACTGTTGAACTGATTCACCCCATCGCTATGGATCAGGGTCTTACATTCGCTATCCGTGAGGGTGGCCGTACAGTAGGTTCCGGTCGTGTAGCTACTGTTATGGACTAATTACAAGCACTTGTAAGGAGTGGGTACCATAAGTAAGTAATGAAACCGCAACTTTTGCGCAAGCAGGAGTTGCGGTTTTTTATTTGCAGGATCCCCAAAACTATAGTTTATACAATTTGCTTTATAATTGATGAATAAATGGAAAAATTGACAAAATAAGAATGCATAGCGATCGCATGGGGATTCATAAAATGCCCGTATTTATGGATCTTTACTGTTAAACATAACGAATGGAAAAGTATTCAGATAAATCTGAAAAATTCTTACACTCATCCCAAAAGTGTCTAGAGAAAACGTTTCTTTGTAATGATACACTAAAATTACAGGAGACGATTTTATGCATAAAGACATGAAACTCCAGATCGCGGAGCAGTTGCGCGAGATGGCAAAAGACAGATCCATTGATAAGATAACCGTAACTGCTTTAGTAGAGAGATGCTCCATCTCCAGACAGACCTTTTATTATCATTTCCGGGATATTCCGGATGTGGTGGAATGGTATTTCAATAAGGGTCTGGACGATATGGTGCAGTCCATTCCTTCCCATGGGTTGAACCAGGAGACGGTTCGCGCTTTTGTGGACGTGTTTATGAATTATGCACCGTTTATGCAGAACTTGATGGCTTCCCAGAGACTCTGGAAGTTAGAAGGTGTGATCGTAAATAACATCCGTCGTTTCCTTGGAAGAATGTTGCTTACCGAACATCCGGATTCCGATCTGAAGGATCCGGACCTGCAGGTTGCTTTGGACTTTGGAGCGTACGGTATGGCAGGGATCATTCGCCAGAACATGCTGCTTACGCCCAATGACGGAGACCGGCTTTCCAAGCAGATCTATAAGCTGCTCACAGCACAGAGATAGTTTCAGTACACAAGAGATAAGTTCCGTATACATTCCCGAATATGTTGACCATTTGCCAATCCCTTGAATATTCAAGGGATTTTTGGCATAATAAAGGCTAGTATTCCATGAATGATAATGTATAGAAAGGCTCTCTGAAATGCACTACTATAATATACACTATGATATTTGTGCATTAGCAGTCTGTGCTTTAACTTTATATTGTGTCATCCGTAAAAAAGGTATGAACAAAGCCCAGAACAAGATCTTCTTTGTGATCGTCATGGGCGAGTTTGTGTCGGATATTTTTGACATTGTCAGCTCCCTGACCAACGTACAGCCTCAGCTTGTACCGGAGTATGCACGGGATGCTTTCAATGTCATGTTTTTATTATCCCATAATTTCATGCCCTTCTTTTTTGTGGCCTATGTTTCGGTGGTAAGCGGTGATTACCTGAAACGAAAGGCACCGTATTTTTGCCTGCTCTTTATCCCGCTTTCGCTGGATATCATTGCCCTGGGGCTGAACGCGCAGCTCCGATGGATCTTTTACTACGATGAAAACGGGTATTACTGCCATGACTATATGATGGTGTGGCTGTATATCAGCGCCTTCTTTTATATCGGTTATTCCATCTGGCTGGTTATCAAAAATAATAAGGCCATGCAGAAGCAAAAGTGGCATGCGATCCTGTTCTTTGTGATCGCTTCTGCCCTATCCATTGTTTACCAGATATTCCACAGCGAGATGCTGGTGGAGATGTTTTTCCAGAGCATCGGTTTCCTTGGTATGCTCTTTACCCTGGAAAACGAAGACGAGCTGCGAAACCCCATTACCGGTGCCTGCAACCGTCACGCGTTCCTCATCGACAATCAGCTGTATATGGAAAGCAAGGTGGCTTATCAGATCATTTCCGTAAAGATCACCAACCTGGCCACTTATAACAACACCATCGGCGTGCCCATTGTCAATGCGGTGCTGCAGGATATTGCCACCCGTATGGCAGAGGATGTGGCCAAGGGCAACGATTCCACGGTGTACGACTGTGAGCATGGTATTTTCCATATCCTGCTGTTAAATTCCGATGAAAAGGAAGCGAACCGCATTCTGGATGTCCTGACGGAAAACTTTGGGAAAGAGTGGAAGTTCAAGGATTTCAACCTGGTGATGCGCGCCCGGATCGAATACATCCGTGTACCGGAAGATGTGGACAACCTGCAGAGGCTTTTGAGCATCACCGAGGCGGAAGAATTTGCCCTGAGCAATAACAAGCTGGAAGTGATCCGGGGGATGGATCTGCTGAACTTAAAGCGTGAGACCGAGGTTATTTCTGCCATTAAGCGTGCCATCGACCGAAACGGATTCCAGATCTATTATCAGCCGATCTTTCATGAGAAAACCGGAAGGATCAATTCCGCAGAGGCATTGGTGCGTCTGTTTGACGAAGAGATCGGATTTGTTCCGCCGGATGAGTTTATCCCGATTGCAGAGCGAAACGGCATGATCGTGGAAGTGGGCGTGCAGGTATTTCGCAAGGTTTGTGAAGACATCAGCACCATGGATATGGATAAACTGGGTCTGGACTATATAGAAGTCAATCTGTCTACCATCCAGTGTATGAATTCGGATCTGCCAGCCAGTTTCCGGAATATACTGAAACGGTATAAGGTGGATGCGAAGCGGATCAATCTGGAGATCACGGAATCAGCGGCAGTCAACAATCCGGATATGCTGCTGAACGTCATGTCCCGTCTGCGGGAGATCGGTTTTGACTTTTCGCTGGATGATTACGGAACCGGCTACAGTAATTTCACCTACATGTTTGACATGAATTTCGATATCATCAAGCTGGACAAGAGCATCCTGTATAATGCGGATCGTGATAAGAAGGCAGATGTCATTCTGCGAAACAGTATCCGCATGCTGAAGGAAATGAATTTCCAGGTGCTGGTAGAGGGAATTGAAACGGATCGCCACAGAAGTATGGTGGAAGATCTGGGCGTCGATCTCCTCCAGGGGTATTATTTCTCCAGACCTCTGCCCAGGGATGTTTTCCTGGATTATGTGGAGAATTTCAAAGTAGAAGAACTGGAAGGCTAGAACAAGCATAAACCAGAAAGTGCCGGAAGGACCGGAGAAACGATAAGCCGGAACAGCCGGAAAAGAAAATCAAAAGAAACGCAGGATAGAAATGTACGCAAATTATCACACACACACCTACCGTTGTAACCACGCCAGCGGGTCGGAGAAAGAATATGTGGAACGGGCGATCGAAAAGGGATTGAAGATCCTGGGCTTTTCCGATCATACGCCCTATCCTTTTCCCAGGGAGTATTATTCCCGTATGCGCATGCGGGTGGAGGAACTGCCGGACTATGTCCGGACCATTGAGGACCTGAGAGACGCTTACAAATCGGATATTGAGATCCATATCGGCCTGGAGGTGGAATATTACCCCAGGCATTTTGATGACCTGCTGCGGCTGGTGGAGGAGTATCCCATTGAGTATTTCCTGCTGGCACAGCACCACATCCATAACGAGTACGACGGCAACAATTACTGCGGCATGCCCACGGAATCGGTGGAAATGTTGCACCAGTATGTGGAGCAGACCATTACGGCAATGGAGACCGGAAAGTTCCTGTACCTGGCCCATCCGGACCTGATCAACTTTCATGGGGATAAGGAGATCTATGCAGAGGAAATGCGCAGGCTCTGCCAGGCGGCCAAACAGCATGATCTGCCTCTGGAGCTGAATTTCCTGGGGCTTACGGAAAATCGAAATTATCCCAACCCGCTGTTCTGGGATATCGCGGAAGAAGAGGGAAATGACCTGATCTACGGCTGCGACGCCCATCTGGTTGAGCGGGTGATGGAAGACGGTATCCTGGAAAAAGCAGAGGCATTTCTGGGCAAGCGGAAATTCCGGCTGCTGGAAGAGATGCCGCTGAAAGAGCACGTATAAGGGATCGGGATGCCCGGGATAACTTCCCTGGGAACGATGAAAAAACAGGAGGACGACACCGTGGGAAATGTGGAAGTCTATACACTTCTCCGGCCGGAACTGAATAAAGAGACGGTGTTTGCCCTGATCCGCTGTAAGGCGGAGAATCCGGCCAGAAACCAGATGGAACAGGCCTATCTGCGCCTGCTTCCGCAGGTGAGCCGTCTGGCCAAGCCAAGGGCAGCCCTGGCGATCTCGGAGATCTCGCCGGAGGATGCCTGCAGTCAGTTGCCTGCGGGAAGCCGGGTTCTTTATGTGGTCCAGACCATCGGAACGGAGCTGAGCGATCTGAGTGATCGCTTTTTTCAAAGCAAAAATTATGTGGACGGGCTGGTGATCGATGCCATGGCAGACAGCTGCCTGTTTGCATTGGATAAATACGTGACAGAGCGGATCCGCACCCGGTGCAGGAAGGAGAAAATGGGAGTGACCAGGCGTCTTTCTCCATCGGTGGAGATCCCCCTATCCTTTCAGCGCAGAGCCTTTGAAGAAACGCAGGCAACGGAGAAACTGGGGATCGGCATTACCGTGGGGGATATGCTGGATCCGGCCAAAAGCAGCAGCAATGTGTACCTGCTTTCGCCCAATACGGACGAAATGATGGTAGAGCACGATTGCAGTACCTGCACCATGACGGAGTGCCTTCTGCGGAAGGAATCTGTGCCGTCTTAATCCGGACCGAACCTGTGCTGTAAAAGGGAAACGGCAGGGCGGGACGAAACAGGCGGTGATCATAAAGGACAAAACATGGAATTTACAGTTATAGAAGGGGCGCAAGTTCATACAGACGGTATGGTGCGGGGACTGGGGGAGCAGTATGCCTATGAGCCCGGGGAGGGAAGAAGAAACCTCCTGCATGTACTGCGAGAGCTGGGTGTGGATGTGCCCAATGCCTGTGGCGGAAACGGGCGCTGCGGGAAATGCCGTGTTGTGATCCAGGAGAAGACGCCGGAGCCTGCGGATGAGGACAAAGCCGTTTTTTCCCAGCGAGAGCTGGAGATGGGGTATCGACTGGCCTGCCGCCACGAGCTGGCAGATGGCATGGTGATCGCAGTCCCTGCTCAGAGCAGCGAAGACATGCAGATCCTGGGGCTGGTTTCCCGTGAGGAAAAACCGGGCTGCCCGGAAGGATCGCTGCTAAAAGAGAGGGATATCCGGATCGCCATCGACCTGGGAACCACCACCATCGCTGCGGCGATGTTGGTAGATGGCCGGGCGGTGGACAGCATTTCCGTGATCAATCATCAAAGCCGGTATGGGGCGGATGTGATCAGCCGGATTAAGGCGTCCATGGAAGGCAAGGGAGAGGCACTGCGAAAGCTGGTACAGGAAGACCTTCTTTCCTGCATGGAGAAGCTGTGCGTACGGCAAAAGGTGGAGAAAGGCCTGGTGCGGGAGATCGTGATCGCAGGCAATACCACCATGCTCCATCTGCTGCTGGGATATCCCTGCGACGGACTGGGGAAAGCGCCGTTTCACCCGGTGACCCTGGAACTGGGACGCGATAACTTTGAAGCGGTCTTTGGCAACCGTGTAGAAAGCACCGCCACGGTGGTCCTGTTGCCGGGCTTTAGCGCCTATGTGGGGGCGGATATTGTGTCCGGCCTGTACAGCAGGCACCTGGAGGAGCAGGAGAAGAAGATCCTGCTGGTGGATCTGGGAACCAACGGAGAGATGGCTCTGGGAAACCGGCAGAAACTATATGTAACGTCCACGGCTGCGGGACCTGCCTTTGAAGGCGGGAATCTGTCCTGCGGCGCCTGCAGCATCCCCGGCGCCATCTGCCATGTGGGAGAGGACGGCATTTCCACCATCGGAGATCGTGCGCCCATCGGCCTGTGCGGGACCGGCGTCATCGAAGCGATGGCGTATATGCGCAGGAAGGGCATCCTGGATGAAAACGGGCTGCTGCAGGGAGACTATTTTGAAACTGGGTATTCGGTAACCGGGCGCTTTGGACCGCAGATCGTGATCACCCAGGAAGACATCCGTCAGGTACAGATGGCGAAAGCGGCCATCCGGGCGGGGATCGAGATCCTGTGCCTGCGAAGCGGCATCAGACAGGAAGAGATCGATGAACTGCAGCTGGCAGGCGGCTTTGGCTATTTCCTGGATCCCCGGGCGGCGATTGCCATCGGTATGCTGCCGGAGCTGCCTAAAGGCAGGATCTGCGCTGTGGGAAATGCTTCCCTGGAGGGGGCTGTAAGGTTTGCGGCAGAGGGTGCCGAAAGCAAAACCGCACCGGAAGCAGACAGGGACGGTGTGGTGACGAAGATCGCTGCGCTGGCAGAAGAGATCTCATTGGCAGAAGATCCTTTGTTTGAAGAAAAGTTTATGGAATATATGGCATTTCGGTAGGAAAGCTGTGCCGGCGGCATCGGCTTTCCTTTTCTATATCCCAAAAAAGGGAAACGAAAAAAACAAATCCTCCGCACATATGACGGGGGTCAAACGTCTAACATTACAGAAGGGAGGAAACCTGGGGCAACATGGAGATGGAACACTACTATGACAAGATCTATCGGTTCTGTTACTTCAAAGTAAACAACAAGGCCTTGGCCGAAGATCTGACACAGGAAACCTTCCTGCGCTATATGCAAGGAGATGCGAGGGAGCCGGAACGGTATCTGTACACCATCGCCCGGAACCTGTGCATCGATACCTACCGAAAACACCGGGAAGTCTCCCTGGATGCCATGGAAGAGAGGATCCCGGGAAGCAGTGACCGGACAGGAAGAGAGGAGCGGGATACAGGTGGCAGAGCCGAAGAGAAAACCCTCTCTGCCGAGGGCTTTGAAGACAGGCTGGTGGGAAACCTGGACCTGCAGCAGGCCCTTCTGAAGTTATCGGAAGAAGAGCGGGAAATCCTGGTGCTGCGGTATGTAAATGAGGAAGCAGTATCGGATATCTGCAAACTGCTGGGCATTTCCAGATTTGCCCTGTACAGAAGACTGAAAGAGGCGTCGGAGAAATTAAGGCGCTTTCTGGAAAGGAGCTGAAATGAAGGATCGTGAACTAAAAGCGGCACTGAAAAACTACGCGGGATCCCCGGATCCGGTGAAAAAAGATACCTTTCTGCGGCGAATGAAACGCCGGGAAAACCCAGATGCGATCTCTGTCTTTCAGATCCTGCAGCTGCAGCTGCGCTATATCCGGAAACGGGTGTGGCTGTGCTCTGTGATCGTTTTTGCTCTGGCGGTATTGAACCTTGGGAAACTGGAAGAAGATAAGCTGATGCTCCTGGGAGATCTGATGCCCATCCTGGCAGGGATCGCGGTGATCGAAGGAGAGCGGGCCCGTTTCCATGGAATGCAGGAGCTGGAACGGGTGACGGTTCTTTCGGCGAAAGCCTGTATGACCGCCCGCATGACGATCTTCGGTGTGCTGCAGATGATCCTATCCTTTGCAGCGGCAGCTGTGCTGGCATTTCAAAAGGCAGGCGGCAGCGACATCCTGACCATGGCAGCGATGCTGTGGATCCCCTACCTGGTGACGTCCATTTCCTGCCTGATCCTGTCCCGAACACGGGTTGGCAGAGACTATGAGTGGAGTATGCTGGTGGTCGCCGTTTTGGTGGTCGTTCTCAGGGAAAACCTGTATCACTATGTGGTGATGCCGGCACTTTTCGGTAGTTTCCTGATCCCGGCAGCCCTGCTCCTGGGGATCTGGTATGGATACGAACTGAACCGGACGATATGCCGGGAAGCCTGCGCCTGATGCAGAGTAATTGCCGGGCCGGAAGTGCAGACCGATGGGAAGAAGCTCGGAAACGTAAGCCTGGCCTGAAGAAGCTCGGAAATTCTAAGCCTGGTCATACGATATACGGAGGAATGATATGGAATTAAAGATCGATCGTTTGACGAAACAATATGAGAATAAGATCGCGGTGGACCGCATCAGTTTTACCCTGCAGAAGGGCGTAACAGGCCTTCTGGGGGCAAACGGTGCAGGAAAGACGACGCTGATCCGCATGATGTGCGGGATCCTGAACCCCACAGGGGGAGAGATAAACTATGACGGCACATCGGTAAAAGACGAGGAATACCGCAACGTGCTGGGGTATCTGCCGCAGGATTTCGGATACTATCCGGAGTTTACCGGGCAGGAATTTCTCATGTATTTTTGCGCCTTAAAGGGCCTTTCCAAGAAGGATGCCAGGGTGCGTACGACGGAGCTGCTACAGGTGGTTGGTCTGGAAGATAAGGCCAAGGTGAAGGTCCGGAAGTATTCCGGTGGCATGAAGCAGCGCCTCGGCATTGCGCAGGCTCTGATCAACCGGCCCCAGGTGCTGATCCTGGATGAGCCCACGGCAGGCCTGGATCCCAAGGAACGGGTGCGGTTTCGGGACCTGATCCGGGAGCTGGGAAAGGAGTCCATTGTCTTGCTCTCCACCCATATCGTGTCGGATGTGGAGCACATTGCGGACCGGATCATCATGATGAAGGACGGGCAGATCCTGTGGCAGGGCGCCTGGGAGAACGAAGAGGAGAGTCTGGAGGACTTTTATCTGAAGCAGTTTGAGTAGGGGAACGCTTCCGGAAAAAAGTGAGAATGGAGAGAATATGCAAAAAAACAGATGTTTCGGAGCATTGTATGCCTTCGAACTGAAGAAGATATTGAAAAATAAAGTAGCGATCGTGACCTTCCTGTTTTTCTTTTTTTATGCTTTTTTACAGGGGGAATTTGAAGTGTCGGGGAACTACCCGCCTTCCCGCCTTGCGGAAACGGAGGCATTAAACGGCCGAGCGCTGGACGCGGACCTGCTGGAGGAATGCCTGGCGGTGGTGGATGAAACGGGGAGGGTCACAGATGAGGAAACAAACGGCCGATACATGGATCTGGCAAGCCTGGTACGGGAAGTGATCGGCTACGGCACGGATTATCAGCATGTGACCATCGATGACTTTTATGGGAGACGGATGGAGATCGTAGAGGAGATCTATGAAGACAGCTGCCTGACGGAGGGCGAGATCCGCTATTGGAAGGAAAAGGAGACGCAGATCGAGAAGCCCTTTATTTACCATGACACCATGGTTTCTTCCGGGATCCTGGAGGGAACCACCAACTATGCCATCATGCTGTTACTGATCCTTTCGGTGGGTCTGGCGGGTTGCTTTGCCCAGGAGAGCCAGAGACGGACGGATCCCATGATCCGTGCCTCCATCAACGGCGGGAAGGAACTGTATTTTGCCAAGGTGCTGGCAGGGATGACCTATGTCTTTGGCTGCACGGTGATCCTGCTGGGCACATTTTTTACCTATCTGAGCCTGAAATGGGGCCTTCGGGGAATTCATACCATGGTGCAGAACTATTATCCGGAATCCCAGATGCCGCTGACCATTGGGCAGGAAACGGTGATCCTGTTGATCCTGCTGATCCTGGGGATGCTGCTGATGTCGGCTTTTGCTTTGTTTGTATCCAACGTTTCCAGAAATGCACTGGCCACCATGGCCATCGTGCTGGGCGTTTACATGGGCATGTTTGCCCTGTCAACGGCGGTTCCCATTTCCATGAGATGGTTAAACCAGGCGCTGTGCCTGCTTCCGTCCACGCTGATCTCCTCCCGGATGGTGCTGGAGTATCGGCTGATCCATCTGGGCCGCTATTTTCTCTGCTATGAGATCGCGCCCATCCTGTACCTGCTGATGACGGCGTTTTTCATTGCAGCAGGCTATGCACTGTATAAGCGCCACGAGATCAGGAGTAACTGATCCCCAGCCATTTTTTACGATAGTCCGAGGGTGTCATGCCCTCGGCTATTTTAAATTGCTTTACAAAATAGTTCACATCGGGAACGCCGCATTCTGCCGCGATCTCCCCGATGTGCAGATCGGAGAAACGCAGCTGCTCTTTCGCCTGGGTGATCCGCTTGTTTCGGATGTAATCCGTGATGCTTTCCCCGTATTTCTTTTTAAATTCCCGGCACAGATGATATTTGGAAATAAAAAAGGCGGCGCTCAGGTCATCTAAGGACACTTTTTCCTTATAATGGTCGCTTAGGTAGCGGCGGACCTGCGTAAGCTTGTCAGAGGTGGAATCTGCAGGCTTTTCACCGGATTTGGCGGTGGTGATCAGGGCGGTCAGGAGCTGCACGATGAGAGAGGAGGTTACGAGCTCGTAATACTCCTCTTTGTTTTTGTTGACGGAAAGGAGCTGGCCGAAAATGTGAATGATCTCCTCGGGATTGCCGGGATAGAAGATATTGCCGGAAAGGGAGGTGAAGTATTCATAGTATTCCCGGGAGGAAGCGCCGTTAAAATGGATCCACAAAAGCTCCCAGGGGGAATCGTCCGGGGATTCGTGGGCATAGGACTCCCTGCAGTCGATGAAAAAGCAGGCTCCCGTGGAAACCTTGGTGCGCCGCCCGTTCACCGTAAAATAGCCTTCGCCGCTGTAGACGTAGGCGATCAGAAAGGAGTCCATGTTTTCACGTTTGCTGATGTGGTGACGGATGGACTTTAATTTTCCGGTTTCCTGCATATAGAAGAAGGTCTGCTTTGCCAGAGCGGAAGGGGTGCCGATGACACGATCGGAGGTGGCGGACTGGATGCGTTTTGCCATAAAGGGGCTCCGTTTCTTAAGATATTCTTGCGCAATATAATACTATTTTTACAGCAAGAAAAAATGTTGTTAACATAAAAATATCATTATATAATGCAAAAGGCAATTTAATCAGGCCAAAACCATATACGGTCATTTGTCGAGCAAGATTATCAATATTTTACAAAAAGAAAGAGGTAAATATGGGAAAGACAGCACTTATTACAGGTATATCCGGTCAGGACGGTTCTTATCTGGCCGAACTGCTTTTAGAGAAGGGATACGAGGTCCACGGTACCGTGCGCCGGGCTTCCATCGAGGTTTATCCCCGTTTGGAGAAGGTTCTGGACAAGATCCATCTGCATTATGCGGATCTGGCCGACGGCAGCGGCATGCAGCAGCTGGTGCGGGATGTAAAGCCGGATGAGGTTTACAACCTGGCTGCACAGTCTCACGTAGGCGTTTCCTTTGAGGTTCCGGAGTATACCGCCGATGTAACCGGCGTGGGCTCCATCCGTCTTCTGGAAGCATTGCACCGGAATGCGCCCAACGCAAAGTACTATCAGGCATCTACTTCCGAGCTGTTCGGCGGTCTGCCCGATACCGTTCCCCAGAGTGAGAAGACTCCTTTTTATCCCAAGAGTCCCTACGGTGCAGCAAAGCTGTACTCCTACTGGGTAACCGTTAACTACAGAGAGAGCTACAACATGTTCGCATGTAACGGTATCCTCTTTAACCACGAATCCCCCAGAAGAGGCGAGCATTTCGTAACCCGTAAGATCACTCTGGCCGTTGCCAACATGGTAGCCGGCAAGCAGGAGAAGCTTTCTCTGGGAAATATGGATGCGAAGCGTGACTGGGGCTTTGCAGGGGACTACGTAGAAGGTATGTGGCGGATCCTGCAGCAGGATAAGCCGGGTGATTACGTGCTGGCCACCAACGAGCCTCATACCGTACGGGAATTTGTACAGGCTGCCTTTGCCACCATCGGCGTGGAGGTCCGCTTCGAAGGAACCGGCGTGGATGAGAAGGGGTATGATGCAAAGACCGGAAGACTTCTGGTAGATGTAAATCCCAGGTTCTTCCGTCCGGCAGAGGTCGAGTTCCTTTGGGGAAATCCTGCCAAGGCAGAAGCAGAACTGGGCTGGAAGCGTAAGGTAGACTTCCGGGGTCTGGTCAGCATGATGATGGAAAGCGATCTGCAGAAGATCGCAGGGATGACATCCGAGGAATATAAGAAGAACCCCACGCTGTAATCTGAATGAACCGAAAGATCGGCATCCTGCCGGGATGCGCAAGCGGTTATCGAACGGAACAGAGCGTCAGAATGCGAAAGCAGATAAAAGCTAAAAAGAAAAAGAACGAAGCAAGAAAAAAGTAACGCTGAGCGGATTTGTTAAAACAAGAATTAATTAATTCAATCAATGCAACGGACGGATCCGAAATCTCAGCACGAAGAAAGTCAGGAAATATCATGGAAAAGAATGCAAAAATCTATGTAGCAGGTCACCGCGGAATGGTAGGTTCCGCCATTGTCAGAGCACTGGAAGCCCAGGGCTATACCAACATCATCACCCGTACCCATGCACAGCTGGATCTGTGCGAGCAGGCGCAGGTGCGTGAGTTCTTTGCAACGGAAAAGCCGGAATACGTCTTTCTGGCTGCTGCAAGAGTGGGCGGCATTGTGGCAAACAACACCCATCCCGCAGACTTCATGTATGACAACATGATCCTGGAGATGAATGTGATCAAGGCTGCCTTTGATAACAAGGTAAAGAAGCTCCTGTTTCTGGGAAGCTCCTGCATTTATCCCCGCATGGCAGCACAGCCCATGACAGAGGATTGCCTGCTCACCGGAGAACTGGAGAAGACCAACGAAGCTTATGCGCTGGCAAAGATCTCCGGTCTGAAATACTGTGAGTTCTTAAACAAGGAATACGGCACGGATTACATCAGCTGTATGCCCACCAACCTCTACGGCCCCAACGACAACTATCATCCGCAGTACTCTCACGTACTGCCGGCTCTGATCCGTCGTTTCCATGAGGCGAAGGTGAACGGGGACAAGGAGACGATCCTGTGGGGAACCGGTAAGCCCCTGCGTGAGTTCCTGTACGTGGACGACCTGGCAGATGCCTGTGTATTTCTGATGAACAACTATTCCGGAAACGAGACGGTAAACGTCGGTACCGGAAAGGAGCTGTCCATTTACGATCTGGCCATGCTGGTCAAGAAGGTCGTGGGCTATGAAGGCGAGCTGATCATGGATCCCACAAAGCCCGACGGAACCCCCAGAAAGCTCCTGGATGTCAGCAAGCTGACCAACCTTGGCTGGACCTACAAGACCGAGCTGGAAGACGGCATCAAGCTTGCGTATGAGGATTTCCTCAGCAGCGAGATGCGTACGGAACGTCTGTAGGATGCCGATATATGGCCAAAGGAACCTGCAGGAATGCAAAAAAAGGAATGCTAAGAACCGGAACGATCGTAAAGCAATATGGATACAAACGAAATGATCCGGAAGGTGAATAAATAAAAAAATTAAGGTGTGATTTAATTATGAAAAATAAAATCTACGCTGTGATCATGGCGGGAGGAGGCGGAACACGCTTCTGGCCTCTGGGCCGTAAGGCAAGACCGAAGCAGTTCCTCAAGGTTACGGGAGACGATACCCTGCTGGGAGAAACCATTTCCAGGATCCTGCCTATCATTCCCATGGAGCAGATCTTTATCGTGACCAATGTAAACCAGGTACACCTGGTGGAAGAAGCGGTACCGGAAGGATTCTGTAAGGAAAATATCCTGCCGGAGCCTGCCGCCCGTAATACGGCAGCCTGCATCGGCTATGCGGCAAAGGAGATCATCCGCCGATACGGGGACGGCCTTATGTGTATCCTGGCCAGCGATCACCATATCGGCGCGCCGGAAGCTTTTCGTAATACGGTGTTAAACGCTCTGGAAACCGCTGAGGAAACGGATGCCCTGGTGACCATCGGGATCCGTCCCACCTTCCCTTCCACGGGCTATGGCTATATCCAGTTCGATGCTGCGGATGCAGATGCGGACAAAGCCCATAAGGTAAAGCAGTTTGTGGAAAAGCCGGATCTGGAGACGGCAAAGGCATATATAGAGAGCGGCGATTTCGCATGGAACAGCGGTATGTTCTTCTGGAGAGCCGGCGCCATCATGCGGGAATTTGACGCACTGCTTCCGGATATTTCCGGTTTGCTGGCACAGATCTATGAAGCAGAGGACCGCAGAAAGGCTCTGTTTGATATCTATCCCACCATTCCTTCCATTTCCGTGGACTACGGCATCATGGAGCGGGCCAAGAACGTCATGGTACTCACCGGAGACTTCAAGTGGGATGATGTTGGCTCCTTTACCGCGTATGCGGACTTGAATGAGCAGGACGCAGCCGGAAACACGGTTGTAGGGAAAGCATGCCTGCTGGATTCAAAAAATAACATCTGTGTTGGAAACGAAGAACGCCTGCTGGCACTGATCGGAGTGGAGAATCTGACGGTGGTGGATGGCGGAAACGCCATTTTGGTCTGCCCTACCGAACGCTTACAGGAAGTGCGCGCCATGGTAGATAAGTTGTCCAAAGAAGGATTTGAAGAGTACGTATGAAATGTCTGATACTGGCAGGCGGCGGCGGAAATGCCCTGTGGCCTCTGTCTCGCGAAAACCTGCCCAAACAGTTTATGAATATCAAAGAGAACCGGTCCCTTCTGCAGGATACGGTGGCCCGGAACATGTCCTTTTGCGACGCCTTTATCGTGACCACCCTGCTGCGGTACCAGGACACGGTGGAAGCGCAGATGAGCGCCTTCCAGGGCCTTCATTACCACACCAATTATGAGGCGATCCCCCGGAAGACGACGGCTGCCATGGTCCTGACCGCTCTTTCCGAAGATCCGGACGAGATCCTCTTTGTAGCCGCTTCCGATCATTTCATTGACGGTGAAGGATACAAGGAAGCCATCAATCGGGGACGGGAGCTGGTGGAACAGGGACACTTTGTGCTCTTTGGGGTAAAGCCCACCGCTGCCAACACCAATTACGGCTATATGCAGGTGTATGAAGAAAAGATCCTGCGCTTTTATGAGAGACCCTCTGCAGCCCTGGCCCAGGCCTTCTGTGAGTTGGAGGATTTCCTGGTCAACTGCTCCCTTTGTATGTTCCGTGTGGGGGATTTCCTGAAGGAATTTCAGGCGGTCTCTCCGGATATCTACGAAGCCTGCGTGAAGGCCTTTGCCCTGGCAAAACGAACCGGCCCGGTACGGGAGAAGGAGCAGGATTACCTCTTTGATGAAGCGTGTATGCAGCTGATCCCTTCCATCAGCTTTGGTGAAGCGTTCTTTACAAAGGCCAGAGATCTGTGGGCGGTTCCCGGTAATTTCCACTGGCAGAACATCGGCTTGCTGGAAGATGCGGCCCGGTTTACCCACGGAGAAGGCAAGCAGCTCCTGAGCGGCTGTGAGAACGTGGAGGTCATTAATACTGTTAAAAAGAGTCTGGTGGTGGCCAACGATGTCACCGACCTGATCATCGTCAATACCAAGGACGCGGTCTATGTGACCAAGCGGGATTCCCAGAGCAATATCAAGAAGATCCTGTCCAAGACGGATTCTGCGGAATATGCCTCTTATTTCCAGGAAGATCCGGAGAAAAAGGTGCCCCTGGAGTATCGGGAGATCGTTCGGCTGCGGCCTCATATAGAGGAACGCTTGTGGGGCGGAACCCGCCTGATGAGCGAATTCGGAAAAGAATTAAATCATGATTTAATAGCTGAGAGTTGGGAGCTTTCTGCGCATCCTGCAGGGGAGAGTGTGATCGCTTCCGGTAAGTATACGGGCCTTACCTTTACCCAGTATCTGGATAAACTGGGGAAGGAAGCCTGGGGCTGGAAATGCAGCCATTTAAACCGCTTCCCCATTCTGGTAAAGCTCATCGATTCGGCGGATAATCTGTCGGTGCAGGTGCATCCGGACGATGAATATGCCCTGATCCATGAGAACGAATACGGCAAGAATGAGATGTGGTATATCTGCGATGCCGCTCCGGATGCCGCCGTTTATTGCGGCCTGAAGGAACCCATGAGCGAAGCGGAAGTGCGAAAGCACGTACAGGATCAGACTATTACGGATTATTTAAAGCGGGTACCGGTGAAAAAGGGGGATTCCATCTTTGTAAAAGCCGGCACCATTCATGCCATCGGAGGCGGGATCACATTGTGTGAGATCCAGCAGAGCTCTAACATCACCTACCGTATGTACGATTTCGGCCGGGTGGATAAGGACGGAAAGCCTCGTGAACTGCACCTGGATAAGGCACTGGAAGCCGCCTGCTTAGAAGGCGGAGAGGCTATTTATCAGGATTTCGAGCGGCTGGATAAGGGAGATGAGTTCTCCGAGCAGATCATTGGTCGCTGTAAGTACTTTGAGTGCCGGAAATACGACATCCATACAGCGATGAAGCTGCAGGTGGATGATGCATCCTTCGTGACCATGACGGTGATCGAGGGAAATGCCCTGGTAAAGGGAATCTACAACCAGGTAGAGCTGCACAAGGGCGACAGCGCCTTTATTCCTGCCGGCGGACAGAATGTGATGCTGGAGGGCGAATGCGAAGTAGTGCTGACAAGGTGCTGAGCGGGTGCTTATCAGAAGTTGGCCTGAAACTAACAAAATGAAGATCAAATGTTGAGAAGACGTTCCGGCGCATGCCGGAACGTCATTTTTTTGTTTTCCAGGCATTCAAGGAGCCGGGTGAGAGACGAGAAGGAATCCGACATGAGAATAGCATGTGTTATCGAAAGAAAACGCAGCAATATTTAACTGTAAAATACTGATGAAACTATAAATTATCTGACAATAGTGTCATAAATTATCCACAGCCATTCATCCAGCAAACTATAGGGTTTTTGTTTTTATTCACAGCGCTCAGAATTGCCAAATCGTGATTTAATCTAAAAACGACAGAACTGTCATGCATTCAAAAACCCCGAACATTCAGGGAAAACCATAAATGTTCGGGGTATCTTACTTTTTGCTATATATTGTATTTGTTTTTTCTTTTCAAGCTCAGGAAAAGGTGACTCTTCCGGCGGCTCCGCAGGGTAAAACCAGGTCGTTTCCGGATACGGGCAGGCCGACTTCCTGGGACTGTACGTTGAAATGTCCCTTAAAGCGGGGCTCCAATACACTGCCTAACAGGTAGGATAATACCGCGGGCTGCAGACCGGTGGTGTAGGAATTCAGCAGGAAGAATAAAGGTTCATCGCTGAGCAGCTTTTCTGCTTCGATCAGGAAAGGATAGATGGAATCCTCCAGCTTCCAGATCTCGCCTTTGGGGCCTCTTCCATAAGAAGGAGGATCCATGATGATGGCATCGTAGTGGTTTCCTCTGCGGATCTCCCGCTCCACGAATTTCATGCAATCGTCCACCAGATAGCGGATGGGTGCTTCAGAGAGGCCGGAAGAAGCGGCGTTTTCCTTTGCCCAGCCGACCATTCCCTTGGAAGCGTCCACATGGGTAACTTTGGCGCCTGCTTTGGCAGCTGCCACTGTGGCACCGCCGGTGTAGGCGAAGAGGTTCAGCACGGTGACGGGCTTATCTGCCGGACGGTTCGCTGCTTTGATCAATCTGGAAAACCAGTCCCAATTGGCAGCCTGCTCCGGGAATAATCCGGTATGCTTAAAGCTGAAGGGCTTTAAATGAAAAGTTAAATCGCCGAGGTCGGCCAGAGGATAACGGATGGTCCATTCTTCGGGGAGGTTTCGAAATTCCCATTCTCCGCCGCCTTTGGTGCTTCTGTGGTAGTGGCCGTTAAAGTTTTTCCACCCGCTGTGTTTCTTTGGTGTCTGCCAGATGACCTGGGGATCGGGACGTACCAACAGGTAGTTCCCCCAACGCTCCAGCTTTTCGCCGGCGGATGTATCCAGTACTTCATAGTCCGTCCAGTTATCTGCTATATACATAAATAAGTGAATCCTTTCTTGGTTCAGATCTCTACCCTATTATATATAGGAATGTTCTTTTTTTACAGAAGGAATTCCGAAAGGAACTGAAGGCTTATAGAAAACCCTTTTCAGGAAATAAGATTTGAGAATTCTTCCTATATATAATAGAATCATTTTTGCAGACAGTTAGGAGGCAGCGATGGAACTTTGGGATGTGTATGATGTGAACCGGAACCGGACGGGAAAGATTATTGAGCGCGGAGTCAGTTGGGGCGATGAAAAATATCACCTGATCATTCATGTGGCGATCTTTAATAAGGAAGGAAAGATGCTGATCCAAAAGCGTGCTGCCTGCAAAAGAGCCTGGGCAAATCTGTGGGACATAAGCTGTGGCGGCAGTGCGGTTGCGGGAGAAGATTCGCAGAAGGCTGCCGAACGGGAAGTGAAAGAGGAGTTGGGGATCGATATCGATCTGTCTGAAGTGCGTCCTCATTTCACAATCAATTACCAACGGGGCTTCGATGACTTCTATACCTATGAAACGGAAGTAAACCCGGATGAGCTGGTCCTGCAGACAGAAGAGGTAGCGGAAGCCAGATGGGCGAGCCTGGAAGAAGTAAGGGAGCTGTTCCGAAGAGGAGAGTTTGTGCCTTATTTTCAACCGATCGTAGAACTGCTATGGCAGGTACGGGACAATTACGACGGCGCCATCCGGCAGTGAGGGTAACTACCATATTATAATAACGACATATAAAAGTTACTGCCACATAAATGTATCCTCCATATAAAAGTGATTTCTATATAGAAGACAAAAGTAATAACCATATAAGCGTATAAGAATTATAAGGAAAAATTTTAACTTAAAAATATACTTATTAGGAAGAAAATGAAACCAGTTGCCGGTACCGGATCTAGATATTGCCGAATCTGCAGGAAAAGATCAAGATGTTGTAGTCTTCAGAAATTTCGAAAAAAAGCTCTTGATTTATTTGCAGAAATCGTGTAGTATAAGATTCGCTGTGGCATGATAGCGTTGAAGCGTGAGGTTGCTGCGGGATGGGAATACACTCAGAACGCAGGTTTTTCCGTGGAGCGAATGTCAAGAGTCGGATCAAGACCGACGATAGAACTGACGACAAGTCACTGTACAGGCAATGTCTACAATCGTAGAAACGACGTGTGAACCTGGTGTCCGAGAGGAGTCTTCGGATCGAACAGGAAACACACGGGAGAGTGTACAGTCACCACTTGTCGTACT
>JAILDL010000101.1 GCA_024689465.1 Lachnospiraceae bacterium | reverse complement strand
ATGTTATGATGGATAACCTGCTTAAGATTGCAGGTGTTGATACTGTTTTGGCAGTAAGTATGGACAAGAGCCAGAAGATAACATCGGAAGGATGGAAACGGGTCGAGAAACAAAACATCGGAAAAAGACGATTTGAGATTTTGACCCCCTAACCCCGTCCCCAAGGGACCAAACGGCCAGGGAGTCCCAAGAGGCCAAGGGATCATTGACTCCAGGCTTTCTTCAGAAGCTCTGCGCCCAGGCGTATCTCTTCTTCTTTTAATCCACCAAATCCAAGCAGAACGGTACAGCGACTGAAGGTATCTTCCGGCTGTTTGCCGGGATAAAAGGCGGACAGGGGATAGATCTTAACCCCCTCTTTGGCAGCCAGCGCTGTCAGTTTCTCGTCCTTGCAGGGTCCTGTCAGCAGGATATGCAATCCCGCATCCTTTCCCCGTATGGTAAAGCGTCCTTCCAGGGGTGCCATCTCCTCTAGGAGAACATCCATCTTTCCCCGGTAGATCTTGCGCATGCGGTTTAAATGCTTTTCAAAGCTTCCCTGCTCCAGAAATTCCCGCAGGATCATCTGGTCCGGTCTGGGCACAGTGCAGGATAAAAAGCCCAGCACCTTATGGAAGATGGGCAGCAAGTGGTCTGGCAGCACCATGTAGCTTACACGGATGGCCGGTGCGATGGCCTTACTGAAGGTTCCGATATAGATGACCCTTCCGGCACTGTCCGAAGCCTGCAGGGCAGGAATGGGCTTTCCCCGGAAGCGGTATTCCGAATCATAATCGTCCTCAATGATATAGCAATGGGGGCTGGAAGCCGCATACCGCAGCAGTTCCATCCGCCGTCCGATGGGCATGACCGCACCGGTAGGGAACTGATGCGAGGGCATCACGTAGACTGCATCCAGGTCCCGACCCTTTAATTCTTCCACCACCGGACCGTGTTCATCGGTAGAAAACAAATGCATCTCACAGCCAAGGGCCGTAAAGAGATTGTAGGCCCCGGGATAGGTGGGGCTTTCCATGGCAACGGAAGGCGCCTTCTTATGGCCCATTTCCGCACAGAACATCATGTGCAGCAGCATTAACAGGTAATCGTTTCCGGCGCCGATGACGATCTGCTCCGGACTGGCCTCCACATCACGGGAGCCTCGAAGATAGCGGCTGATGGTTTCCCGCAGTTCCCACTCGCCCTGGGCATTTCCTCTGGAAAAAATATGCAGGCGCTCCTCTAAGAGAAGATCCTTATTGATCTTTCGCCAGATGCCAAGAGGAAACTCATCGTTCTCCGTTGCATAGGGGGAGAAATCCACCCGAAACGAAGTTTGATTCTCCGGCTTATGATTCTCATCCTTGTTCATCATCCGATCTTTGTCACGATTCGTCCGGGAAAATCGATGTTCCTCGCCAGTCTCTTCTCTGATTCCAACGCTTCGATCAACAAGCTTTTTATTGGATTTTTCATACACAAAAAGCTCCTCCACAGGACACACATAGTAGCCGCGATAGGGTCTGGCTTCTATGTATCCTTCGGAAAGGAGCTGATCATATGCAGTATCCACCGTCGTGCGGGATACCTGAAGATGATCGGACAAACGTCTGGTAGAGGGAAGCTTATCTCCCTCTGCCAAATGTCCGATTTTTATTTCGTCTCGTATATAACGATAAATCTGCTCGTATAAGGGCAGGTTCCCATCGGGATCGAAGGGAACAGTGATCTTATTTTGCATTCTTCTTAAGTTCCTGCATCAGGACATCCTTTAAGTCTCTTGCCTTATCCTTGATACGGGCATTGGCGGAAGGGCTGGTGAGGATCTGGGCGATCATCTTGGAAGCCACATCGGTCTGATGGCACTCCGTTGCCAGAGCAGCGATCAGATAGCTGACGGTGGTATCGTCCATACCTGCCATGGGGAAGCCTTCGGTCTGGATAGCACTCTTAAAGCCTTCCAGCGCATTTACCAGGAACTGATTCTCCTGATCCTGCAGTTCTGCGGTAACCTTTGCAAAATCCGGTGTGGCGGGATCCAGGTTTTCTCTCTTACCACGCAGAAGCCATGCGGACTTCAGACAGATGTATGCACGCTCACTGGCCTGTGCCTTGGTAACGATGGAAGTAACCAGTGCCAGCTTATGACGATCCAGTGCTTCATCATAGGAATAAACATCGGTGCTCTGCTGCAGAGGCTTAAAGTTTATGGAGATCTGTTCCTTTACCATCTTGGCCTGTTTATCGGTCACATGGGGAAAATAACGGCTCAGTGCTGTATATCCGCAACGGTTGCAGCAAACCACATCATACTTGAGAACGTCTGCCTGCTGATATTTCGGACGAAGATCCAGGTCGGTACCGACCAGCTTTACCTTACCGGCACGAACGGTACGTGCGGTAAACTTGTTGCTGCATACCGGGCACTCAAAGGTTTTGTCAAAGAGGAAATCCTCCTCCTTCTCTACCGGTGCCTCTGCTCCTTCTCCGGTTGCTTCCTTCTTGGGCTGTTCAAAGATCGAAGCCCCTTCCAGATTGCCCAGACCAAACTGTCCTAATCCGTCTAAAATGCCTGCCATTTCTAATCCTCCAAATCTAGTTATGCATTCTGAGTCGGCAGTTTAAAGCTGCTCTTCAGAGATACGATGCGGTTAAATACCAGTGCATCCGGCCGTGAATCCTTGGCATCACAGCAGAAGAATCCCTGACGCACAAACTGATAACTGTCATAAGCCTTTGCCGTAGCAAGAGCAGGCTCCAGCTTGCAATTCTTTTTCACAATGAGAGAGTTGGGATTCAGGTTGAGGGATCCGTCCTCGTTGTAAACGCCCTTCTCTTCATCGATGATATTCTCATACAGACGAACTTCCGCATCCACAGCGCAGGAAGCCGGTACCCAATGAATGGTTCCCTTAACCTTACGCTCGCTAAAGCCGCTGCCGGCCTTGGTTGCAGGATCATAGGTGCAGTGAACCACTGTTACATTACCGTTCTCGTCCTTCTCGTAGCTGACACACTTCACAAAGTATGCATGCATGAGACGTACTTCGTTGCCGGGGAAGAGACGGAAATATTTTTTCGGAGGCTCCTCCATGAAATCATCCCGCTCAATGTACAGTTCCCGCTCAAAGGGAATCTGTCTGGTACCCAGTTCAGGATTTTCCAGATTGTTGTCTGCTTCCAGCATCTCACTCTGGCCTTCGGGATAATTGTCGATCACCAGCTTGATGGGATCGATGATGGCCATCATACGGGCCTTCTTCATCTTCAGGTCTTCCCGGATGCAGTACTCCAGCATGCTGTATTCTGCAGAAGAGTTGGCCTTGGAAACACCGCACAGCTCTACAAAGAGCTTGATGGATTCCGGTGTAAAGCCGCGGCGGCGCAAAGCTGCGATGGATACCAGTCTGGGATCATCCCAACCGTCTACGATGCCGTCTTCTACCAGCTTCTTGATATAACGCTTGCCGGTTACCACATTGGTGAGGTACATCTTGGCAAACTCGATCTGACGGGGAGGATGGGGATATTCCAGTTCCCTTACCACCCAGTCATACAAAGGTCTGTGATCTTCAAACTCCAGTGTACAGATGGAATGGGTGATGCCTTCCTCCGCATCCTCAATGGGATGCGCAAAGTCGTACATGGGATAGATGCACCACTTGTCACCGGTGTTGTGATGGGTCATGTGTGCCACACGATAGATGATGGGGTCACGCATGTTGATATTGGGAGAAGCCATGTCGATCTTGGCACGCAGGGTCTTCTCTCCGTCTGCAAACTTGCCGTCCTTCATATCCTGGAACAGCTGCAGGTTCTCTTCAATGCTGCGATCACGGGAAGGATCGTTCTTGCCGGGCTCTGTTAACGTACCGCGGTACTCCCGCATTTCCTCTGCGGTCAGGTCGGAAACGTAGGCCTTTCCCTTCTTGATCAGCTTAATGGCGCCTTCGTACATCTTGTCAAAATAATTGGATGCAAAATAAAGGCGATCCTCGAAATCAGCCCCCAGCCACTGTACGTCCGCTTTGATGGACTCCACGAACTCGGTCTTTTCCTTGGTGGGGTTGGTATCGTCAAATCGGAGATTGAACTTGCCGTTATACTCCTGCGCCAGTCCATAGTTTAAAAGAATACTCTTGGCATGGCCGATGTGCAGGTAGCCGTTGGGTTCCGGCGGGAAACGGGTCATTACATGATCGTAAACTCCTTCCGCCAGATCCTTGTCGATCTCCATTTCAATGAAATTTCTGCTCTTTACAGCCTCTTCTGTTTCCTCGGAAACAAGGCTCTTTTCTGTATCGCTCATAAAATCCTCACAATAATCCTCATATATTCAACATCATACCTACTTTTCCGCCAAATTTCAAGGCAAGACAAGGAAGGGAATCTGTCGTATTTTAATTTATTCGTACCCGGTCTCTGTCAGGAGCTTCTTTCCGAAATCAATGAGTTCCTGCAGGCTGTACAGCTTTGTCTTATAGATATCGCCGAAGGTGTTGGTCACATAGGCACTGTTTCCGTCCGGTGTCAGGGCTTTAAAACCACGCACCCAGCATTTCAGGTTCAGTTCTTCATCCAGCAGATAAGCGCCCAGATTACAGGTCAGGTAGTAGCCGTCGGCATACTGGGCCATATCGTTCATGGAATATTCCAGGATCCCCAGGCTCCGGATCAGAGACAGATCCTTTGCGTCGTACAGCTCCGTTTCGTGGTTTTTATAGGTAACACCTACGTATTTCTTATCGCTGCTGATAAAAGCGCTCTCCATAAAGGCCGTATTCACGGAAACGGAAACAGCCGGCTCCATATCCTTTTCCGGATCACCGGTCGCATGGTACAGATTTAAGGTGCCCTCGTTTTCCAGCACGGCCAGCCCCAGGGTTCCGTCATCGGACAGATCATAGACCATAGCCCGCTCTTCCGGCATGTACCAGGTGGCATCCACGGTATTGGTGGCCAGATCCACTACCTTGCAGACTCTTGCATAGCCCTCTGTAGTGCGGAACTTAATCTTCGTCCGGTCTCTGGAAACAGCCAGCACCTCTATGGAGCTCAATTCCTCTGTCCAGTCCGGCTCTATGGATTCCAGCTCCGAACCGTCCTTTACGGAATAATAAACCATGGTGCCCATAGGTATTCCAGGGTCATCCTCCTCATTTTCCGGCTGTGCGGAAGGGCTTTTCTTAAACAGGACCACCTTTTCATTGCCGTCTCCCAGCAGGGTCAGTACATCCAGGGTACTATCCCGGTTCATACTGCTTATGACTTCACCGGTTGTCAGATCCACCAGATCCATATGGTTGTCGGTAGCACCGCTGTAGGAAAGGAGCCTGGTGCCGTCATCGCTGAACTGCGCACTCAGACAGCTGGACGCGATGTTTTCCCAAACCGGCTCATACCCCACACCCTCGCTGCGGTTCATGAGATAGAGTCGATTGGAGTTGGTGGGGCGAAGGGCTACGAAGCCGTCGCCAAACAGGGCCGCCTTTACAGAATCCGTAGGGGACAGGAAGGTATCGATGTACACCGTATCGCTGTCCTTATAGGGCTGGACCAGGTGTCGCTGTCCGTCGGAGGTGATAAAGGTACAGATATCGCCTGTATCGTTAAAGGCCACATCCGCAATGTTATATTCGTAGTCCTTGGAGCTGATCAGCTTGCCTGTTGCCTTTTCCAGAAAGATCGCTTCCTGGGAACCGCGGACCAGGATGTAATCCCAGCTTCCGTCCCGGGCGGTATAAAAGCGTTTCACCGTGGTATCCACTTCTTTGGACCAGCGGGCATTTCCGGTATTCGGATCAATGTTTTCCACATGGGCAAAGTAATCATACTTCTGGGCAGAAGGTGTCTCATCGGTAACATCCGGCTTTAAGCGTGTCGATGTATATCCTGCAAAAATGGAACCCTCCCGGATCAGCAGGCGGTCTACCAGGGAACCCTTGCGTTCAATGGAGCGGATCACTTCAAAGGTCGACAGGTCGATCAGATCGATGCGGGAATTTCTCCCCACTTCCTCCCGCATGGCAACATCCACATTGTAGGCAATGGCCGCATAGCCTTCTCCGCTGAAGTAGATGTCCGTGCAGGTATAGTTTTCAGGATGGTCAAAACGAGCAAGTTCTTCCCCGGTCTCAGCATCAAGGAAAGAGACATACCGATAGGTCTCAGCAGCCAGCACCTTGCAGTCCCAGTCGCTGAACAGGTTATAAACGGAATCACCGGTCTTTTCATACACGACGTTCTTTCCGGAAATGGAAACCACTCCGAAGCCGCCGCGGAAGAGCAGGGCGATCCGGTCCTCATCCAGCCAGAGGGCTTCGGTCTCCTCATTGAAGAAGCTGTAGGTACTGGTAAAGTGCGCCAGCATTTTTCCGGTGGTTCCTTCCCAGACATACAGGTTTCCTGCCTGATCAGTGGCCAGGATCTTGGAAGCATTGGGGCTGAGGATAAGAGAAGACGTTGTCGTCTGGGTTTCCAGCATCATCTGAGGCCGGAAGGCCGCTCCGTTATCATAGGCATAAAGCGCCTGACTTAAGGCATACTGCGCTGCGGCAACCACCGGACGATCCGGGTTTACCGCATCCTGAGGCAGCGCTTCCAGAGCCGTTTTCACCGCTTTCAGACGGTCGCCCTCTTCCAGTTCGGAGGCGGAACGGGTGGCCAGAATGGTGCTCTCGGAGCGCAGCACCTCCTGGTACTGCTCCTCGATCTTGAGGTTCTGTTCCGTGATCTCCTCGTTCTGTTCCTGGATCTCCGAATTCTTATTCTGGATCTCAATATTCTGCTTGTTGATCCGAAGTGCCATGGTGGTGCTGACTAAGGCAAAGGCAAAGAACACCGTACTGATAGCCGCAGAGATCCGGATGATCCGTTTCATCTTCCGCTCTCTGTGGCGCTGACGCAGATCATCAAAGTCCACTCCGAACATGGGCGCTAAGAGACGCAGGATCTCCAGGTCCATCTTCTTTGCGATCTCCTTGTGGGTCGCTCCGCGGAAATCCGCAGCCAAAGGCTCGATCTCCCGACGGACCGTTTCCGTGGTGCCGTCCTCATGGGTCACCACCTCATCGATAAAACGAAGTTCCTCCGGGAAGGACTGTTCCGGCTCGCCCTCTAAGAGGACCGCCAGCACATGGGTGCGGTCATGGTTTTCCAGAAACGTGGTGATCTCCTTACGGCACCATCTGCTTTCCGGCAGTCTGGGGGTACAGATCACAATGAGAAAGTCCGATTCGTTCAGGGCTTCTGTAATGGTATCTGCCAGGTTGGATGCCAGAGGAAGCTCCTCCTGATCCCGAAATACGCGGCTGATCTTGGTCCTGCCGCCTTCTCCCAGCTTGGAGACCACATTTTTCGGTAATTTGAAAGCTTCCAGACGCTTATGGAGAAGCTGTGCCGCAAACTGGTCCGGCTCCGTATGACGATAACTGATAAACGCGTCAAATTTGTACTGCTTGTTCATATAACTCCTTTAACTCACAAAGACGCCCAAGGTTCCCAGACCGGGAACCTCAGGCGCCGGATACTTCTTAATACTTTAACCGTTTTATCCTGCAGGTGCAAGAAACAGACGGATTAATGATGGAACAGGCGGATACCGGTGAAGGCCATGGCGATGCCGTACTTGTTGCAGGTTTCGATAACCTGATCGTCACGGATGGAACCGCCGGGCTGAGCAATGTAGGCTACGCCGCTCTTATGCGCACGCTCTACGTTGTCACCGAAGGGGAAGAAGGCATCGCTGCCCAGGGAAACACCCTGGAGCTTGCTTCTCCACTCTTTCTTTTCCTCTGCGGTCAGAGGCTCCGGCTTTACCTTAAAGGTATTCTGCCATCTTCCCTCTGCCAGTACGTCTTCGTACTCTTCGCCGATGTACAGGTCAATGGCATTGTCACGGTCTGCTCTGCCGATGGTATCGATAAAGGGAAGAGCCAGTACCTTGGGATTCTGGCGCATCCACCAGTTGTCTGCCTTGGAGCCTGCCAGTCTGGTACAGTGGATACGGGACTGCTGTCCGGCACCGATACCGATGGCCTGTCCGCCGAATGCATAGCAAACAGAATTGGACTGGGTATATTTCAGGGTGATCAGGGAGATCATCAGGTCGATCTTGGCATTCTCAGGGATCTCCTTATTCTCGGTCACTACATTGGCAAGCAGCTCGGTATCGATCTTTAACTCGTTCCGGCCCTGCTCAAAAGTGATGCCGTATACCTGCTTGGTCTCCACCGGAGCGGGTACATAGGAAGGATCGATCTGGATCACGTTGTAGCCGCCCTTTTTCTTGGCTTTTAAGATCTCCAGGGCTTCCGGCTCATATCCGGGAGCAATGATACCGTCGGACACTTCTCTCTTCACCAGCTTGGCGGTCGCTACATCACAGACATCGGACAGAGCGATGAAATCACCGAAAGAGGACATACGGTCTGCGCCTCTGGCACGGGCATAGGCATTGGCCAGCGGAGATAATTCCTCTCCCTCTACCCAGTAGATCTTCTTTTCCACATCCGTCAGCTCTCTGCCCACTGCAGCACCTGCGGGAGAAACGTGCTTAAAGCTGGTGGCTGCGGGAAGACCCGTTGCCTGCTTTAATTCCTTAACCAGCTGCCAGCCGTTGAAAGCATCCAGGAAATTGATATAGCCGGGCTTGCCGTTTAATACGGTAATAGGAAGGTCCTTGCCGTCCTCCATGAAGATGCGGGAAGGCTTCTGATTGGGGTTACATCCGTACTTTAATTCTAATTCGTTCATTTTTACTCCTTGTGGTCCCTATATGGTTTATACTGTTGCGCACATCATTTTGTATGTTTGTTCACGATCCGGGTCTGGCAGCTGCCGGTCTCCAGATCAATGTAGCGTACAAATAAGGATACCTTGTTGTCCCCGTCCAGCGCATTCCACAGTTCATCGGTAAAGGTATCGATGTCGCCGGAGATCGCTACCGGGGTAGGTTCTCCTTCGTAGCTGGGAAGGGGATTTCCGTCCTTCTGATAGGTGTGGATGAAATGACCCTCGCCTGCAAACGGATGCTCATAGTTAAAGGTAAAACGGCTGCAGGATGCAGGATCCCCATGATTGCTCTTTAAGATGGACAGATCATAGGAAAAAGCCCCCTTGGTGCGGTAAACCGCGCCGGAAATACGAGGCGTATAGTTCGGCGCATCCGGCTCAAAGCAGCGGCTTCTGAGAGACTGCTCAAAGGTCAGCCCCTTCTTTAAACCGTCATAAACCGTATCCGTCTGATCTCCGTTGGTCACAATGGTGGTATCTCCCAGTACGCGAACCGGCGCGTAGATGATCAGGGAAGGATCCTCCAGTAAGGAAGGATCAAAGGCTTCCGTGCGGATCCCCTCTCCCTCCGGTGCAAAAATGCGGTTACGGCTGTTGGTGCTGCGGCCCATGATAAAATAGGCGATCACGGCTTCCTTTCCGTCTTCCGAACATCCCAGAATGATTCCTCTTCCGGGGTACGCAGTAGAACCTGCTTCCTGTGCTGCTGTCTTCATAATCTCCTCGTTCCTTTCTTGACTGACTTACTTGTTTATCTATGTTGTCTTATCCAAAGTTGTTTACCAAACGGCCCAGTACCTAATAAGCTTGAGCCTTTGCTATATATCTCCCCGCGGGAGATGTTCCATGGATCACCGCAGGGGGCTTTATCGTTCGCCGGTTCTTATGCTCGGTATTTTCGAGCATTATGAACCGCTGCGTACAACGATATAGAGCGAGAGCGTCCCCCAAGGGATCTGTGGAGCAGTTCCCGGCGGGGCCACTATGATGCATCAAACATACTGCTTGTTGAATTCTTCCTTGGTCATGGGCTTTCCGAAATAGAAGCCCTGGATCAACCCTACCTTCATGTTCTGGATGATCTTCAGCTGCTCCTCGCTCTCTACACCTTCCACGCACAGATCCACCTGAATGGTGTCTGCCAGGTCGCCGATGGTCCGGATCACGGCCTTGGAGAAGTCGTTGAGGGCCAGTTCTTTGGTAAAGTTCTGATCCACCTTGATGATATCCAGGGGCATCTCACGGATATGATTCAGGGAAGAATAGCCCGTTCCGAAATCGTCCAGGGCGATGCGTACGCCCAGAGCGCGGATCTTGCTTAAGATGTTCTTCATCTTGTTCATATCGTTGATGGCCAGGCCCTCGGTTACCTCCAGGGTCAGGTTATGGGGACGGATGCCGGTGTCTGCCAGCACCTCCCGTACAATGTCCACGATATCCGGCTGCAGCAGCTGGATGATGGAGAGGTTTACGTTGATCTTATAGTCCGGATGCCCGTTCTGATTCCATTCCACACAGGTCTTGCAGGCTTCCGTCAGTACGAAGCGGCCTAAGGGAACGATCAGGCTCAGGTACTCGGTCAGCGGGATAAACTCGCTGGGAGATAATTCGCCCAGCATGGAGGAATGCCACCGGATCAGCGCCTCGGCGCCGGTGCAGGGTCTGCCCTCCTTCTGGATATCGATGATGGGCTGATAGTATACTTCAAACTCGTTAAAGTCGTTGGCAATGGCATCACGCAGGTTTTTCTCCATATCCAGACGTCTGCTGGAATTGGGGGAATCCTTCTGCGAGTAACGCATCCAGCGGTTCTTGCCGCTCTTTTTGGCCTCGTACATGGCGATGTCCGCTTTCTTGATCAGTTCCTGGACATCCCGGCCTTCTGCGGGAAATTCCACGACACCCATACTCATGGTGCAGTAATAATCCGCATCCTTCAAAAACCAGGGCTTGCTGAAGATGTTGCGGATATCGGAAATGATGTGTTCATAGGTGGGATAATACTCCGGCGCTATGATGATGACGAACTCATCGCCACCCATACGGTAGCAGGTATCTTCGATCCCGTGGACACTGCGCAGGCCTCTGGAAATGCTCTGCAGCAGGATGTCTCCGTACTGGTGTCCCAGTCCGTCATTGATATGCTTAAAGTCATCCAGGTCCAGATAGAACAAACCGCCGCTGGTATGCTCATTGACCGCGCGGTCGATCATCTTGGCCAGATCCCTCTCGCAGCACTGCCGGTTGAACATGCCGGTCAGGTAATCGGTATAGGCCTGCTGCTCGATCTTTTTCTGGTATTCTTTTTTGTCGGTAATATCGTAAAAGGAAAACAGCTGGGTCTTCCGGCCGTCCACCCAGTCGATCTCGGTTTCGTACAGATCGTACCAGCGGCCTCTGCTCTTTACGAACATCTCCCAGGGAGCGCTTCCTTCGTTGTTTTCCTTCACTTCGTCGATCAGACTGTCCAGGATCCCGCTGGCCATTTCCCGGGAAAACATCTGCTTCATGCCGTGATTTGCAAAAAGCACGCTGTTATCGGTCATGGCGCGGACATAGATACCACAGCCCACGTTTTCCAGAACCGCTTCCAGAGAGGCGTAGGAGCTTGCCAGAGAGTTCTTGGCGATCCGGCGCATCATCACGGACTGGAACACCTTCACCGCATCGGAGATAAAGCGGATGTCGCTGACTTCCCAGGACAGATCCCGGCTTACCTCTTCGTAGGTGACATACATGGAAATGTTGCCGTTGATCACCACCGGCACGATGGCCAGGGCTTTTAAGCCCATGCTGCGCAGCATCTCCCTCTCGGAGCTGCTCATGATGGTATCGTGGGAAATAACGATAACCTTCTCCGTCCGCAGATAGTGGGGCATATTCTGCAGCTGCTGGGCAGAAATGGCATCCAGAGAATTGTACCATTCGGAAACCACATCCATCTGGTCATTATCCCGCTGCAGCTGGAAAAAGTGGGCACTGTTGACGCTTAAGTATTCTCCGGTGATCCGAAGGAACTCCTTCATGATGTCATCGATGCTGTCGTCTCGGTCCAGGAGCTGCACCACCGCCGTCATGGCTTCGTTTTTCTTTAAGGTAAAGCCCATCTCCTGCTCGGAAGAAGCCAGACGCTTGCTGCGTTCCTTCTCCGTCTCCGCTTTCAGAGAGCTTTCCGCCAATATGGTACTGATGATCTGCAGGGAATCAATGGTGTGATAAAAATCATTTTCAGAAAGGGCATGACGAAATCCCAGACGGGTAGCTTCCTCCATTCCCTTGGGATCCTCCGACAGAATGCCGGCAACGATCCAGGTCATACGGGTGCGGCCCTTGATCCGAATGGACAAAGCCGCGATCTTCAGGGCGCTTATATAGGTATCTTCAATGACCTGCTCCTCAATGGAGTGGCCGTTGACGCGGTCGTACACTGCCATGTAGATCTCTTCATCACAGCAGTTCGTAAAAGCCTCCACATCGGCAGGGTCCCCGGAAGGCTCGAACATCTTATTGCCCGCATCGTCCATGGCAAAAATGACCGTGCCGCTGGAGAGGGCAAAATTATTCTGGAAAGACCGGAGTTTTTCCGTATCGATCCAGTCTTCTGTATCGTTCAAAAAAGGCTTTTGATAAAGTTCCTTAGATTGCATGCGTCCGACACCCCTGTTTAAACCCCCGTTTATTTTAGCAAATAAGATTCGTTTATTCAAACCAATAAACGGAGGGTAAAAGAAAAGCCGTGCCTATGCACAGCTTTTCTTCTTACAGCTTATTATCTTCTTACAGCTTATTCCTCTTCTCCGGAACCTTTCTTTTTTCTTCGAAACAGGAAGTACAATCCGCCAGCCAGCAGGGCACCTGCCATCAGCAGGATGTACCGGAGGGCGTTTGCGCCATCGCCGGTCTGGGCAATGTCTCTTGCTTTCTTATCTTCCGACAGATCGCTTAAAACCGCACCGGATTCAGGGTCTGCTTCCATGGGCAGACTTTCGTCTGCAGGAGCAGAAGCATTGCCGCCTTCCGAAGAGCCGTTCACGGACTGTCCGCTTCCTCTGGGTGCTTCCGGTGCCTTAAAGGCCACCTGGATCAGGGTACGTGCCGGCATTGCTCCTGCATTTCCAGCCAGGGTCAGCACTACGGAACCGTGCATAACGGTCACGTTGGTGAAGGGACTGTTTAAGGTCAGCTCCGACCAGGCATTTCCCAGGGCTTCCAGATGCTGTGCCTCCAAACGGGCAGCCTCTGCTGCTTCTTCGTCCTCTTCGTTTCCTTCCGGATTTCCAGACCCATCAGGATCTGCTGTACCTGCAGAACCTCCTCGATTGGAAGGTGTCGGGTTCGTAGAAGGGGTGGAACGGCTTCCTGTCTCCTGGGAAAGGGGACTGACGGTCACGTTGCCGTCTCCGTCGTTTACTACGGTTCCGGTATAGGGAACCACTTCTCCGTCGCTGTTTCGGTATACATAATTGGACACATCCACAAAGTGGGTGGGCTCTGCTGTTACATCTTCGCCATCTTCCCACCAGTAGATCCGCAGGGTATCGCCGAAGCTGTAACCGTTGGCCGTATCCGGCTCAAACTGCACGGTCACGGCATATTTGATATATGGTGTCTCCGTGTTGACATAAGCAAAGGATTCGCTGCTGCCGCCGGAACTGCTGACTACCACGCCGCTCTTGTAGATCTTTACACGACCTCCGTGGGTCTCGTTTCCGTCTGCGCCGGTGGCAACGGCTGTAATGTTCTCGATCTTCAGATCCTTTACCGTGGACATCTTGTTGGTGAAGATCACCTTTGCGGTACGATCTGCCACATTGACGGCATTTTCCGAAGGGATCTTGCCGGTCGCCGTAGCGGTAAAGTAACCTTCCGTATCATCCTGTTCAATGACGGTGTTTGCCGTGTTTCCGTTCAGGGTGACGGTTGCTCCGGTATAGGAAGCGGTAGCGGTATCGTTGATGCCAACCGCATGGTTTACATGTTCCACTCTTACCACATCATAGCCGTCGTAAGAAGGATCCTCCGTTACGATATAGGTGTAACGGGAGTTGATGTCTGTCAGGACTGCATACTGTCCGGCCTTTAATTCGATGGTTCCGTCGGTGGTATGCTTTGTGGTCCGTCCGTATGCGGATGTGATCTCATAGGCATCCAGACGCAGGTCGTTGTCCGTCGCCGGCATATCGCCTGCATCGTATACGTAGTAGTTGCCCATAAAAGGCTGGGTGCTGGCATCGGGCTTTCGCAGGGTCACCCTGAAGGTAAAGAAGCGGTCCACCGGATGGGTAGAAGCATCTTCCTTTGCGATGATCAGGGAACCGTCGTTGCCCTTCACGGAGTTGGTAATGGTGATGGTATCGCCGGTGCGAAGGGTTTCGCCTTCGTAATAATCTCCCAGGATAAATCCTTGGGCATCCGCCGTTGTCACATCCTCCGTTGCTGCATAAACGATCTCCACCGGAGCATTTACATTGGCATCTGCTCCGTAAGCATACTTGGGAAGTCCGGTAAATACGTACTCCCAAACACTGCCGTCTGCGTTTACGGTTCTGGTCACCGAGGTGTTTGCCAGAGGGCTTGCGCCGTAAGGGTGGGTTGCATCCACGCCGCCCAGGAAGCGCACGTTAAAGCTGTCAGTGCTGTGGGTTACGCTTGTATCCTCTGTTACATAAATGGATACAGCAGCGGGACGGATGCCAAGCCGGTCCAAACGATCCTCCCAGACCTTATCCACCGTTACGTCCTTGGTGATCAGGGTATTGGTGATCACGGTGGTATGACGGGTTGTCCCGAAGGTATATACATAGCCGGTTTCTGCACCGGTATTTTCCTTTACATAGGTATCTGCCCCCGGCTCCAGGGTATAGCCGAAGGGAACCTGGGTATTTCCGGTACTGTCGGTTTCCGCAAAGCGGTACTGCAGTTTTACAGCGCTGCTGCCGGCTGCATAGGTTTCATATAACGGCAGCTGATCCAGGGATACACCCCAGGTAGTACCTGTTACTTCTGCCAGAACCTTCTGCGTGCCGTTGCCGGCTGCGATCTTAGTCTCCGCCTCCCCGTTATTGCGGATCTCGTTCCAGGTCACATCGCTCCAGGTTGTTCCGTTATCCCTGCTCTTCTGCAGTTTTACGTAAACAGAGGAAGCTCTGGTTCCGAAGCGGTCGTTTGCATCCACCCAGTGGGTCTCTTCTGCAGCTTCCACATACGGAGTGTTGATCACGTCCACATGGAAATCCCGGGCCGTATCGGCTGCCGTGGTATGAGGCAGCGCATCTGCAGGAACTGCTGTAGCTTCCGGCTCTGCATCCGGTGCACTGGTATAGGCGGTCAGGAAGTGACCGGTGGTCAGTTCCTTCACATAATAAATGATGATGCCGCCGTCGTTGTTGTATTTGGGCAGGCCGCTGTAGGTCACCTGCAGACTTCCGTCTGTCAGGGTCTGCTGGTTTCCGGTAAAAGGAAGCTGCACCAGAGTGCTTTCATCCGTTACGATACCGGACTCGGTGGTGCCTTCTTCGTAGTTCTTGCTAAAGAGGGCTACCTGTACGGCACTGTGGGTTGTTTCTTCATCATTCCAGCGTTTGCTTACCACGATGTCTGCACGGGTTTCCAGGGTGTTGGTAATGGTATGGCTCTGGTTTCCGTTTGCAGCTTCTTCCATCGTTCCGTAGGAAACATTTAAACTCGTCGTTCCGTCCCCTGTGCTGCTGTAGCTCTTAGGGCCTGCGGTCTCTTCCAGACGGTATTCGTACTTCTCTACGGTTAAAGTGCCGTCTGCTGCCAGGGTAGACAGGTGGTACAAAGGCAACAGGTCAAAGGCTGCGGTATAAGGTGTCGCAGAGATGGTCGCGGTTACTGCGGTGGCGGCTGCCTTGGTCTTCTTATACTCTGCAAGGGAAACGTCTTCATAAGCCCCTGCCTGGGTCCTGCGAGTCAGTTTCACGGTCACTTCGTCTCTGCGATCAAACCGGTCGTTTTCATCGTCCCAGATCTTTGTGGCGCTGACAGAGATCAGCGGGGTGTTGACGATCGTAACCTTCGTATCGGTATCTGCATCCAGGGCCGTGTTTGCCGTCGTTGCAGTTACCTGACTGTAGGTGCCGTTATCTCTTGCCAGGTAGTACTCTGCAAAGTATCCGGCAGGTACGCTTTCCTGTACGTAGTAGCCGATCCGGTTTCCCGCCTTATTGTAAGCCGGCAGATCTGCGTAGACGGCTGTGTAGCTGTTTGCGCCATCCAGCGTCTTTTCCAGGGAGGCGCCGGCCTTATTGGAGATCTTCTTCAGTGTGCCGGTTCCTGCATCGGTTCCGGTGTCGTAGTTGCGACTGAGAAGGGTAACCGTTACGGCATTTGTGTGGATCTCTTCATCGTTCCACTTCTTATACACCGTAATGGGGGTGCTTCTTCTGCGCAGGGTATTGTTGATCGTAGTGGTATAGGTACTGGTATCGCTTAACGTCGTATCAAAGCTGTGGGCAATGGTATATGCGCCGCCTGTGCCGTCATGGTTTGCATCATCCAGCACGGCAGTGGTACCGTCTAATTTCGTCTCGACGGCACGGTATTTATAAATCTGCTCTCCGCCGGTTCCATAGTACTTAGGCAGGTTGGTAAAGGTCTTCTCCCATACGTTTCCGTCGGTGGCAGATACATCTGCAGAGGAGATGGTACGGGTGGTCAGATCGCTCCAGGTACTTCCGCCGTCGATACTCTTCTGAATGGTCACGGTAATGGCCGAAGGACGAAGATTATAGTAGTTATCCTCATCTGCCCAGTTCTTTACGACCTTCAGGGCAACAACTGCACGGCCGGTATCCAGCTGGTTGACCAGCTTTACACTCTTTGTAGTCACGGCACTTTCGGGATTGGTGGTATCAAACACCACATCTGCGGGATCGTATACCTTGTAGTTGCCGGCTTCTACCGCTGTATAGAACAGGGCAGGATCGGCGGTTGTAGAACCGTTGGGGGTCCAGGTTGTATTCTGTGCATCATCCTCTGCAGAAGCAGGTACGGGAATGGGACTGCCGGTGGCCGGATTGATAAAGGTCTCCACGATCCGGTACTCATAATTGTTGCCCACACTACCGCTGTTGTCCGTGGTCACCGGCAGTTTGGATAAGGTGACTCTCCAACTGTTGGCGGAACTTAAGGTGTAGCCGGACTTATACAGAGTCCAGGATCCGGTATGTCCCGCACGATAATAAACGTCAAAGGTAATGGAGCCTTCCCGCATGCCGTAGTCATCGGAAAAATCGTCCCATCTCTTGGAAACGGTGATCTGTCCCTTAAATTCATTGGACAGGGTTCCCATAGCCAGGATCCGGGTGGCATTGTTATCGCCGGTTGCGGTATCCGCCTTAGCAGAAACAGAAGCCGTCACGATACGGTAATTCGCCTTGGCATAATCCGAGTTAAGGACTTCCTTTACATAGTAGGTAAACAGGTTACCGTTGGTTGAGTAGAAGGGAACCGGATCATGGAAGGTAATGGTATAATGCCAGATCTTTGCATTGGAAGGATCCGCCTCCCAGGTAACGGAATAGTCTTGATCATCACCTTTAGCAAAGTTCACTTTATCTGCATTTTTCTTTTCTCCCGATTGATTCTGTGCAACCGCATATACTTCAAAATCAAGAGTTTCAGGAAGATCGGAAACACCGGGCACCATGGACGCAAAGTCAATGGCGTCACTAGTTAGAGTCTTCCATTCTTTATCGAAGGTGATCTTCAGAAAGCCATCTTGCCTATAGGTATTTAAAAACGTCTCTGTCTTTAAGTTATTTTCTTCTTCCCGTTCATCGGTCCGTAAGCTGATACCTACATTTGAGAAAGCGACACCAATGTAGCTCTCGCCCTCAGCAAATGTGCCGGAAATCAGCACATTAGTGGAATTCGCATTTAAGAAAGTGCTGACACCGGGACGATTTGCGCCACGGTCAGCAGGATCTGCTGCATTTGCCTGGGCGGCACCGTATAAGCTTACCTGGAAACCGGGCATATCGGAGATCAGCTCTACTGCATAGTAGCCATAGATGCTGCCGTCCGGAGCAAAAATAGGAAGGTTGGTCCAAAGGATGCTGGGAGTTCCTTCTTCAATTGTTTTTTCGTCCACCAGTTCCAGTTCTGTTAATGGATCATTTAACAGGTCAGCTGCATATGCTGCAGAAGAAAGCAGAGAGACATCGGTATCATCCGTTACGTAAGCATCCGTCGGAAGCTCAGTCCGGTATAAACGGAATGTTGCCTTAACTTTTTTCTCACTTGTAACCAAACGATTTACATTCCACTGTTTATAAATCGTTATATTTCGGCGATTTGTGCCTTCGTCGTGTTTATACTGGTTGGTGATATCTCCGGTAACAATGCTGTAATTCGGCAGCATAACTTCCGCCGGTAGTTCGTTCTCATATATGTTAAAGATAATTTCTCGAACAGCATAGGTATAAGCAGATCCAAACTCATCGTACTTGGGAAACTCAGTATAAGTATCTACAGAACCGTCTGCTTTATAGGTTCCAAACACGTACATAGACTTCGCGTCATTAAGCTCTACATACTTATTTCCGTTATTATTTCCTTCAAACGGTGCAAGACTTTTGGTATCATATTCATTCTTATTGTCCGGAACTTTATTTGTATCTTCATAGTTACTGCTTCGGAACAAGTAGATCTTGGCATGAGGAAGTTTCTCTGTCCCTATTCCGTTCGGAACACCCTGCCAGATCTTTCGGCCTTCCATATGGATAGTATCCAGGATGGTATTGACGGTAAAGCTGCCTTCCTTTGCAAAGGTTAAGGTGCCGGCAGTCTGTGCATTGGCGACTGCGGAAGAAGCAACGATCAGCTGACGATAGCTCTCGGTTGCATCTCCTGTGTAGGTTCTGTTATAAAGACGAACGCCTTTGGTCGCCTCAGACAGCACAGCGGAATTGTAATTGCTGCCGGAGAAGAAAGCATCGGTATAGTAATCCGTCCGATAATCGGCACAGGCATTGTTCAGGGTCTGGGTTACGTAATAGGTGTATACGTTTCCTTCGGAATCCGCGATGGGAAGGCCAGTATAAACCGCCTTCTGGATAAAGCTGTTTCCGTCTTCCACAGACTCCCACTTCTCGGTATAGGAACCGGTATAAGGATGGAAGGTAGCATCCGATCCCACCTGGTAGTACAACCGGAAGAATACGTCAGGACGCTCATCGTACTTGGCTTCATCGTGCCAGATCACATAGAAGTCTACTTCCTGTCTCTGACCTGCTGCCTGGTTACGATAGGTAACAGACTCGGTCTGCAGCCAGCTGGTGGCAAGGCCACTGGAAGCCAGGTTCAGGTCGTGCTGTCCGTCGATGGGGGTATGCTCGGTGGCTTCTTCTGTCACATTTACGATATAGCCGGTGGTGGTGGTATCGGCGGTTGCAGTCAGTTTTACTTCTCTTTTGGTGGTTGCAACATCCGGCTCTGCTCCGTTATCGCATAAGGTTTCACTGCCGGCAGGAGTTCCGGTGCAAATAAACTCCTTCAGGCTGTAGATATACGCAGTACCCTGGTCATCATAAGCAGGATAGTAATTACCGCCGTTGGTAAAGGTAACGGTGTTGGTGCTTACTGCATTGTCCGTTGGAATATCGATGTAAGCGATCTCCAGGTCACTGCCGTTTTCTTCTCGAAACAGGGCTACCCGCAGGAAATCTCCTCGCATGTCCAGCACGTTGTCGGAATCCGCCCAGTTCTTGGTAAAGGTGAAGGCTCTGCTGCCCACACGGGTCAGTTCGATCTCGAAGTTATTGCCGTCATCTTTGGTCACAACGCTCTTGTAACCGGGACGATA
>JAILDL010000095.1 GCA_024689465.1 Lachnospiraceae bacterium | reverse complement strand
AAGAAGATTCAGAGGAGGATGAGCATATGAAAAAGACAGTTATTTTACCGCTTATAGGAGCGCTGATGTTATCTCTTACAGCTTGCGGTGCCAAGGAGCCTGTGGCAGAGGAGATTGTAGAAGAAACTCTGCAGACAACAGAAGCAGCAGAGGAAGAGACCACTGCCACAGAAGAAGCAGTAGGATTGGCCAATCCCTGGCGTGAGATCACGGAAGAAGAGGCGATGCAGTATGCGCCGAATATGTTCTCCGTTCCCGAAGGAGGAGAAAATGCGATCTGGAGCGTCATGGAAGCAGAGGAGACCCCGCTGGTTCAGGTAATGTTTGATCTGGACGGTAATACCTTTACTGCAAGAGAGCAGGTAACCGGAGATGAGTACAAGGATATTTCCGGTGTATATTATGAATGGGATGCGGAAGATACATCTACCCTGGCAGGCTGGGGAACCGGCCTCATGGAAGGAAAGTTCTATCGCCATATAGGAGATGAAGGCTATACCGACCTGGCAACCTGGTTCGATGTAGAGATCGGCATTTCCTATTCCCTTTCCGTAACGGCAGCAGATCTGGATGGCTTTGACATTCAGGCCGTGGTAGAAGCAATGTATGATCCGGCCAAGCAGGCATCCAACCTGATCCCGGATGATTATGTTCCCATGGATATCACCGGTTGCGATACCTTTACCCAGATCGTCGATAAACTGGAGGATGGTGCAGGTTATGCCAATGTGGTCGTCGGCGGGGAAGATCTTCTGCTGATCTCTCCCATGGGTGTCTATGACAACGGAGGCTATAATGCATCCATTGATGCAGAGGCCTATTACTATAAGGACGGCGTTCCCACCTATGTCGGTCATGTATCTGCAGGCGGTACCGCCTATCCTCTGGCAGTGAAGGACGGTCTGTTATACGCAGGCTGGGGCCATGGGATGATAACCTACACTTTTGCAAACGGTATGCTGATCGTAGATGACGAAGCTTATGAAGTCTTCGATGAAAGCGGAAATGCAACCTACTATCACACCTCCAATACCCATGATGTGGAAGCCGGATCGGACGGTAGCGTGGCAGATGACAGTGCATTAACGGCATTGTTTGACCGGTATGGGGATGCGGAAGTCATCGAGTTTGCGAAGGAAGTGAAGTAAAATAACACTTGCGCATTTGGCAGTGCTTGTACATAATAAGAACTGTTGAGAAAAGAATACAAACTAGGGGAGCTGCTGTTGGCGGCTGAGAGATGCGACGGGATCGCATGACCCTTTACCTGATTTGGATAATGCCAACGTAGGGAACATAAAGCAGAGTGCGGCTTTGCCGCGACTTGATGAGATTTTACGGGACGTTCAAACAGGGTTTGAACGTCCTTTTTTGTACAGAATCGAGCAGGAGTCATCCTGCTCGATTGCGGAGGAACCATGCAGAAAGTAAGAGAAAAAAAGCCGCTCATTCATATGATCACCAATGATGTGTCCCGGGAAAGCTGCGTGAACATTGTGTTGGCAGCAGGGGGAAGCGCTATCTGTGCAGAGGACATTCTGGAAGTGGAAGAGATCACGGATCTGGCAGACGGCCTGTATCTGAACCTGGGAATGCCTTCCGAGGCAAAGGGAGAAGCCATGAAGGCCGCTCTTCGGAAGGCGAAGGAAAAGAAAATTCCGGTTTTGCTGGATCCGGTGGGGGCAGGGGCCTCCCGCTTTCGAAACCGGCTGGTGCGGGAACTGTTATCCATTGGGGGGATCACCTGTATCCGGGGAAATGCGGGAGAGATCGGAAGCCTTTGTAATAAGGAGATGGATTCCAGAGGAGTGGAAACGGCAAACGTAGAGCTGACGGGAGCCAACCTGCAGGAACTGTCGGCAAGAACCGGTGCGCTCATCATGGTCAGTGGTGAAACGGACCGCCTGGTAAACGGAACCGCTATTCGCTCTATTCCCGGGGGAGGCGAGATCTTCACCCATATTACCGGCAGCGGCTGTATGCAATCCGCTCTTCTGACAGCATTTCTGGCTGCTTATAAAGATCCATGGGAAGGCCTGCAGCGGGGCGTGGAGGTCTTTGACACAGCAGGGCATCTGGCGGCGAAAACGGCGTTGGGAACGGGGAGTTTTCAGAGAGAGTTTTTGGATGCAATCTGGAATCTGTAATTGGAAAACGACAAGGCTCTGCGTGTTTCGTAAAGAGAAAAAGAGATAAGAAGGAAATCGCATGATAATCAAGAAAGAAGAGCTCCGCCTGTACGGGATCACGGATCGAAAGATGTTCCTTGAGCATCAGTTTTCCGGAACGGATCACCCCATGTCGGAAACAGATAAATACCAGATACTTGTGGAGCAGGCCATCCTTGGCGGCATCACCATGCTGCAGCTTCGGGAAAAGGATCTGCCACAGGAAGCCTATGTGGAAAGGGCCGGGCAGGTTCTGGAAGTAACGAAGCGGTATCGGATCCCGCTGATCATCAACGATGACCCGATGGTTGCCCTTCTGTCCGGTGCGGACGGTGTCCATGTGGGGCAGGAGGATGAAACCATCCGAAATGCCAGAGAGATCCTGGGAGAAAACAGGATCATCGGTGCTACGGCCCACAACCTGGAGGAAGCCCGCAGGGCTTATGAGCAGGGAGCGGACTATCTGGGTGTGGGCGCTGCTTTTGGAAGCGTTACCAAAAAAGATGCAAAGCCCATTGATCGGGAAACCTATCGCAGCATTTGCGAAAGTGTCCCCATTCCGGTGGTTGCCATCGGCGGGATCACGGCGGATAACATCGGGGAATTATCCGGCAGAGGACTAAGCGGGATCGCGGTAATAGGTGCCCTTTTCGGCACTGAAAATATAAAAGAAGGAGCACGCATGTTGCGTGCAGAGGTAGAAAAACGATTATGAAAAAAATGAGCATCCAGAAACTTGCAATGGCAGGTATGTTTACCGCCCTTGCCGTGGTCACATCCACATTTTCCATCCCCATCGGGGCCAGCAAATGCTTCCCCATTCAGCACATGGTCAATGTTTTATGTGCCGTTTATTTAGGACCCGGCTACGGTGTCCTGGTGGCATTTTGTACATCCCTGATCCGTAACCTGGCAGGAACGGGAACCTTCCTGGCGTTTCCCGGAAGCATGTCAGGAGCGGTGATGTGAGGACGTGATCGACGTGATGCTCCAGTTCGGCGCGGTCAACTCCATGAATC
>JAILDL010000092.1 GCA_024689465.1 Lachnospiraceae bacterium | reverse complement strand
AAGGGTTGGGCTGTTCGCCCATTAAAGCGGTACGCGAGCTGGGTTCAGAACGTCGTGAGACAGTTCGGTCCCTATCCGGCGTGGGCGTAGGATATCTGAGAGGAGCTGTCCTTAGTACGAGAGGACCGGGATGGACGGACCACTGGTGTATCTGCTGGTCACCAAGAGCATAACAGAGTAGCCAAGTCCGGCAGGGATAAACGCTGAAGGCATCTAAGCGTGAAGCCCCCCTCAAGATGAGATATCAAAAGACCCCTTGAAGACTACGAGGTAGATAGGCTCCGAGTGTAAGCGCAGTAATGCGTTCAGCTGAGGAGTACTAATCGGTCGGCAAGCTGTCCATTAGGATTGGTTCAAAGAGAGAGTGTTATTCCAGAGAACGGATGTAACCTGTATTTGGTTTTGAGTGTACGATATGATATACTCATAAATGTTGAGAATTCAATTTGAAGATTGAAGCTATGCTTGGGAATTGTAAGATTTCCGGATTGTGTGCAGCAGGTTTGCGAAGCAAATCCTGCATTTCTTCAATCAGAGATTGAAGAAATTTTCCTCGATAGCTCAATGGTAGAGCGCACGGCTGTTAACCGTGATGTTGTAGGTTCGAGCCCTACTCGGGGAGCGAGTGCTATGACCAAGCTGTTCATTACTCATTAGCAAATGGCTCCGTGGTCAAGAGGTTAAGACATCGCCCTTTCACGGCGGTAACACGAGTTCAATTCTCGTCGGAGTCACTGACATGGTCACAATGTGTTCATGTCGCTTTTTCATATTTGTATGGCGCCATGGCCAAGCGGTAAGGCAAAGGTCTGCAACACCTATATCACCAGTTCGATCCTGGTTGGCGCCTCTAAAAAGATTGTCGTTTGTGTAAGGCGACAATCTTTTTTATTTTTTCCTTTGCGAGAGAGGAGGAATCATGTAATATAGATTTGGTTTATAAAAAACAGATTCCGGAAAAGGTGGTCATTTATCATGAATTATGCAGAAGAATCTTTAAAGAAGCACTATGAATGGAACGGAAAGATCGAAGTCGTAACCAGATGCAAAATCGAGACAAGAGAGGACCTGTCTCTTGCGTATACCCCCGGCGTTGCCCAGCCTTGTCTGGAAATTCAGAAGGATGTAGATAAAAGCTATGAACTGACCAGAAGAAACAACCTGGTAGCGGTTATTACAGACGGTACAGCAGTTCTCGGTCTGGGAGACATCGGACCGGAAGCAGGTATGCCGGTTATGGAAGGAAAATGTGCTCTGTTTAAGGCATTTGGCGATGTGGATGCAGTTCCCCTTTGCGTAAAGAGTAAGAACGTGGATGAGATCGTACAGACGGTACAGCTTATCTCCGGCAGCTTTGGCGGCGTAAACCTGGAGGATATTTCCGCACCCCGTTGCTTTGAGATCGAGCGTCGCCTGAAGGAATGCTGTGATATTCCCATTTTCCACGATGATCAGCACGGAACGGCAGTGGTTGTTCTGGCAGCCATGTTCAATGCATTAAAGGTGGTTGGCAAGAAGATTGATGAGATCCAGGTAGTGACCAGTGGCGCAGGTGCAGCAGGCATTGCGATCATCAAACTTCTGATCGCTCTGGGACTTAAGAACGTCATCATGTGCGACCGTCAGGGAGCGATTTACGAAGGAAGAGAGAACTTAAATTCCGAGAAGATCGAGATGGCAAAGATCACCAATCGTGATAAAAAAGCAGGAACTCTGGAAGAAGTATTAAAGGGAGCAGATGTATTCATCGGTGTTTCCGCACCCGGTTGCGTGACTGAGGAAATGGTAAAAAGTATGGCAAAGGACCCCATCATTTTTGCCATGGCCAATCCTACTCCGGAGATCATGCCGGATCTGGCCAAAGCAGCGGGCGCTGCCGTTGTGGGAACCGGAAGAAGTGATTTCCCCAACCAGATCAACAATGTACTGGCATTCCCCGGCATCTTCCGAGGAGCACTGGATGTACGTGCCAGAGATATCAACGATGCGATGAAGATCGCAGCAGCAAAGGCCATCGCTTCCTATGTGACCGAGGATAAGCTCTCAGCAGATTATATCATTCCCTCTGCACTGGATAAGTCTGTAGCAAGTGCGGTTGCAAAGGCAGTGGCACAGGCAGCAAGAGATACCGGTGTAGCCCGGATCTGATCCTAAATAAGGCATAAAAAAGCACCCTGCGGGGTGCTTTTTTTAATCTCGGTATAGCACAAAAATCAGAAAGAGGTGTGCTTTAAATGCTCCTGAAAGGCTGTAAGATGGTCCATGCGGGAGCTCATATTGCCCAGATAGGCATCCAGTACAGTGATGGCGGTCATGGCTTCCACAACCACTACCGCTCTCGGAACGATCACCGGATCGTGGCGTCCCTTGATCTGAAGCTTGTGGGGAGCTTTGTCTTTTGTCACAGTATCCTGCTCCATGGAAATGGAAGGGGTGGGCTTTATGGCAGCCCGCAGGATCAACGGGGATCCGTCACTCATACCGCCGGTAATGCCACCGGAATGGTTGGAGGATTTTGTGACATGTCCGTCAGAAATGATATAGGGATCATTATTTTCGCTGCCATTTACACAGGCAGCAGAAAAACCGTCTCCGATCTCCACACCTTTCACGGCACCGATGGAGAAAAGGGCTTTACCAAGGTTGGCATCCAGCTTTTCAAAGACCGGATCTCCGATTCCAGCCGGCAGGCCGTCTACACGGCACTCGATGATGCCACCTGCGGAATCTCCGGTTTTCATACACTCTTCCAGGAAGGCCGAGGCTTTGAGAGCAATGTCCTGATTGGGCATATATAAGGCGTTATCATAGGTCTGTTCCAGATGCAGTTCGGAAGGGTTCAGCCGGTAAGGACCAATGGCGAGCGTGTAGGCTGAAACAGCGATCCCTACCTCTCGAAGAATCTTTTCCGCTACCGCTCCGGCAGCGACCCTGGCGGATGTTTCCCGGCCTGAAGAGCGTCCACCGCCCCGATAGTCCCGAAAACCGTATTTGGCGGTAAAATTCAGATCTGCATGCCCGGGACGGAAGGTATCTGCGATATTGGAATAATCAGCGGAATGATGATCCTGATTACGGATCAGCAGGGAAAGGGGGGTGCCGGTAGTCTTTCCTTCAAACACACCGGAAAGGATCTCCACGGTATCGCTTTCTGCCCGTGCAGTGGTAAACCTGGATTGGCCGGGTTTACGCCGCTGCATATAGGGAACAAAATCGGCTTCGGTGAGGGAAAGGCCTGCAGGAACCCCGTCCAGGACAACGCCTAAGGCGGGTCCGTGGGACTCTCCCCAGGTCGTGATGCGAAAACAATTTCCGATGGAAGAACCGTACATAAATATACCCTTTCTTTGCTTATTTATGCGAGAAAACTTTCCTTTAGTCTACGTCAAAAAGCGTTCCGTTTCAACCGTAAACGTGCTAAGATTGAGGTAAGCTCAAAGGCGAAAAAAGAGATGCTTTTGGGGATTGGAGGGATTGAGTATGAGAGTAAAAGCGATCATGAAGATGAAGGATGAGCTGACCTGTATTTCTCTGGACGACACCATCGCTACGGCCATGGAACTCATCGATCAGAATCATCTGCTTTCGCTTCCGGTTGTGGAAGGTAAGAACTTTGCTGGAATCTTATCCAAGCAGTTTACTTATGAAAAGTATTTCAAGGAGTTTAAAGGGACCAAGGAAGAGTTCCTGGCTCTGCCGGTAAGAGACTTTGTTTCTCTCCATATTGATACCATTACCGATGACATGCGCATCGAGGAGGCCGCAGCACTCTTTATCGATTCCAAGCTGCGCTTCATTCCCGTTGTGGATGAATGGGGATTCTTTGAGGGGATCGTTACCCAGCAGGCGGTATTTGTACAGTATCAGAAGCTATTCGGACATGCCCACAATTCCTTTACCATTTATACCTATGATTACAAGGGCGTGATCGCCAAGATCACCGAGCTGATCACCAAAAACGGCGGAAACATCCGGAACATGATGATGTTCAATACCGAGGTGATGGGACTGGCAGAGATCTTCTTCCGGGTAGATGCCAAGGATATCGATAAGATCCTGAACGCTTTAAACAAAGCCGGCTTCAAGATCAAGGACATCAAGAAAGTAACTTCCGTAGCTACGGGAGAGCAATAGAATCAGGAAATATAAAAGGAGTAAACGATCTGTGAGTAACGAAGAAACAAACAAACCGGTTCGGAAGAAGGGGGAGCCCCCCAAACCGAACTTTCAGAAACCATTAAATGCAAAGAGCAGCGTAAAGAAAGTCATCGCTGTCATGAGCGGAAAGGGTGGCGTGGGCAAAAGCTCCGTCACCTCTCTTCTTGCAGTAGCGGCACAGAATGCGGGATTGCAGGCTGCGATCCTGGATGCGGACATTACGGGACCGTCCATTCCCCAGGCCTTCGGCATTCATGAAAAAGCAGTTTCCGACGGAGAAGTGATCTTCCCGGCAGAAACCGGCAAGGGCATCAAGGTGATGAGTACCAACCTGCTGCTGGATCATGAGACCGATCCCGTGATCTGGAGAGGACCGGTTGTAGCCAACATGGTACAGCAGTTCTGGACCGATGTACTGTGGAAGGACATCGATGTGATGTTTGTGGATATGCCGCCGGGAACCGGAGACGTTCCCCTTACCGTATTCCAGTCTCTTGCAGTGGACGGCATCGTCGTGGTAACATCCCCGCAGCAGCTGGTCAGCATGATCGTCAATAAAGCGGTGAACATGTCGGAGAAAATGGACATTCCCATTTACGGCATCATCGAGAACATGTCCTATTTTAAATGCGATGCATGCGGAAAAGAGCATAAGATCTTTGGCGAAGGCCATGTAGAAGAGATCGCCGTAAACTACGGCATCGATATCGTAGCGAAACTTCCCATCGAGCCTCAGGTTGCGGCAGCATTTGACGCAGGACAGATGGAAACCGTGGATTGTGAAGCACTGAACATCATAACCGGTCAGTTCGGGCAGATCTTCCGATAGAAGCATCCGGGCCCGAAAGGGGGAGGATATATGGAACCGATCCAGCAGTTAAAACAGTGGGTAGAGGAAAGTAACAACATCGTATTCTTTGGCGGAGCCGGTGTCTCCACCGAGAGCGGTATCCCGGACTTTCGAAGTGTGGACGGGCTCTACCATCAGAAATACGATTATCCGCCGGAAACCATCTTAAGCCACAGCTTTTACAGAGCAAAGCCGGCCGAGTTCTATAAGTTCTACAAAGACAAGATCGCCTGCGTGCAGGCAAAGCCCAATGCCGCCCATTTAAAGCTGGCGGAATGGGAAAGAGAAGGAAAACTGAAAGCCGTCATTACCCAGAACATCGACGGACTGCATACCGATGCGGGCAGCAGGGAGGTCCTGGAGATCCACGGATCCGCAAGACGAAACTATTGCGAACGTTGTCATGCTTTCTACGGGATCGATAAGATCCGGGAGAGCGAAGGGGTGCCGGTATGTGATGTCTGCGGAGGTCCCATCAAGCCGGATGTGGTGCTGTATGAAGAGGGGCTGGATCAGAAACTTCTGGAGAAAGCCGTAAACTACATCGCAAATGCGGATGTGCTCATTGTGGGTGGGACCAGCCTGGTGGTCTATCCGGCAGCAGGTCTGATCGATTACTACCGGGGAAACAAGCTGGTACTGGTCAATAAAACCCCTACTGCAAGAGACGGCCTGGCGGATCTGGTCGTCACAGGCAGCATCGGAGAGGTCTTCTCCGCTCTGTAGAGAAAGAGAAGCAAAAGCCATGGATATACAGGTAGGTGACATCATCACCATGAAAAAACCGCATCCCTGCGGCAGCAGAGATTGGGAAGTGCTCCGGGTGGGAGCGGATTTCCGTTTGAAGTGTCTGGGATGCGAACATCAGGTGATGCTGGCGCGAAGAATGGTGGAAAAAAATGTGCGGCAGATTCGACACAAAGACTTGCCAAGCACTTGATATTATGGTATCATTCTAATTCGCGATGTAAATTTTTATTCCTTGCTCCTGTTAGCAGGGGCCAGAGACCAAAAGGAGGTTTAAGCACATGACAAAATATGAATTAGCCGTTGTTGTTAGTGCAAAAATCGAGGACGAAGAAAGAGCAGCAGTAGTCGATAAGGTAAAAGCTCTGATCGAAAGATTCGGCGGAACCATTACCAACGTTGATGACTGGGGTAAGAAGAAGCTTGCTTATGAAATTCAGAAGATGAGCGAAGCTTTCTATTACTTTATTCAGTTCGATGCTGAGACATCTGCTCCGGCTGAAATCGAAAGCCGTATCCGTATCATGGATAATGTCCTTCGTTATTTGTGCGTAAAGCAAGACGAGGATTGATTAAAGGATAGGTAATATAAATGAATAAAGTTATTCTTATGGGACGTTTAACAAGAGATCCCGAAGTTCGTTACTCACAGGGAGAAAGCTCCAC
>JAILDL010000208.1 GCA_024689465.1 Lachnospiraceae bacterium | reverse complement strand
ACACAAATCACACAATTGTAAATTCCATGTAAAACTTTTTAACAAAAACAGCTATCCCCCAATATGAGAATAGCCGTAAATAAATTGCCTCAATTCCATTACAAGTTTATCAAATCATCTGAAAATGCTTCATGACATCCGCAGAGTTTTTTCTAAATGCAAGCTTATGTACCTTATGATTTCCTACAAATTTAACCATATAGTACGTCCTTGGCAAGCAGGGCATCCCTGATTATGACCAGGCATTACGATCGCAGACAGAAAAAACAACCTCTTAACCTGATTGATTACGAGGTATTGTGAAAGCAGGTGATGGGGTGAGCGCGGTCCGGTGGACCGCACGTTGCGAACCGACCGAGCCGACAGGCGAGATACGAACCCTCTGGGTTCGAGGTGCTATGAGCGGTGCGCACTCACAGGTCCTTCGGCCCTGTTTCGTGCACACGCTGTCGCGCTATCGAAAGGCAAAAAAATAGAACCTTCGGTAAGCCAGCTTACCCGGTTCTCTTTTTTTGCCTTTCGGCACCGCTCATAGCGAAGAGCAGGTGATGGGAATCGAACCCACGTATTCAGCTTGGAAGGCTGATGTTCTACCATTGAACCACACCTGCGAAATGCCCAAAGTCGGAATCGAACCAACGACACGAGGATTTTCAGTCCTCTGCTCTACCAACTGAGCTATCTGGGCATCTACCATATGATCTGCCGCCTGAGTGCGACAACATTGGTATTTTATCTTATGAAACAAGGGCTTGTCAACCGTTGCCTATGTTTTCTGCCGACATTTCCCTTAATTTCGACACAGCTTTACGATCTCATAAAACCTGGGTCATGCCAGATGATCATAGATCCCCTGGAGGAGTGCCCGTACTTCCGCATGGTCCTGCTTTTCCAGAAGGCCAAGGCTGCAGATGATCAGACGACCTTCTCCCTTGCGGTACTCCATCAGGGCTGAAAGATGACGCATCTTTGCATAGGAATCCAATACATCGATGACATTGGTCTTCTCCTCTGCAAGGAGGTCAAATTCGGTTCCCTCTCCGATCCGGAACGCTCTTCCACGATACAACAGATTCCACCACTGACGGTCTACATGCTCCTCTGTAGGGAAATGGGCAAAGATGGGATGTGACGCATCTGTCATAATCCCCATAAAGCCTTCCTGTTCCGCAAAGGTTCCTACCGACCAGAAGTCTGTGGTAAAGTGGGTCCCGATGGAATCCGGGAAGCTGTCTTTGGATGCAGGAGGACAATACAGGACCTTTAGGCCTTCCGTAAATAGTTTCTTTGCCTCATCAAATGACACACATGTCACAACATCGTAGGTATTCAATTCCTGCTTTGGATATGCCCACAGTTTATAGGTATTGCTTCCGCAAACGGTCTTTTCGTCTTCCACCAAAACGGCTTCCAGGACAAGGGTATACAGCGCAGACTCTGTTTCGGAAGGAAGGGTCAGTGTCAGATCGCATGAAGATCTTACAAGCTGTATATCGCCTGTGGTGACCACCTGGCCTGCTTTTTCCAGCTTGTACCGGATCTTCTTCTCCCTCTGATCTTTTCCGTAATCTGCCAGTTCCACTTTTCCCTGCACGTTTTCTCCTGCGGTATACAGGAGTCTGTCCGTAATAAACAGCGGCAGGCAGTCCCGGAAAAAGGCTGCAAAGCGCTCCGGCTTTGCAAAATCAAAAGGCTTAGGCTGCAAGTGAGAATTCAGCATCCCCACCAGTGCGGTTCCCTGTCCCGGGAAATCCTGCAGGCCCAGAAGAGAGATGCCGCCCATATCTTTGGTGCGAAGGGCAGCTTCTGCTTCCTCCCGATAGGAAAGAAGAGCAAGTTCTCCGGATGCTGCTACCCGTTTATCCCAGTCCGGCAAAAAGCCCCGCTCAGAAGCGATCTCCCGCAGGCGCATGAGATTGGCCGGGATCGTTACACCTTGAAACAGCTCGATCTCATGAAAATCCGGCAGCACTTCAAACTGCCCCACCTCGTGAGGGATCACAGGCTGCAGAGTTTCTCTTCGCATAACATCCAGCAGGGCATCGAAATTATGATCCGTTCCCTGCATATCGTTGTTGATATAGCCCTGCATATTGGCGCTGGTTCCACGGATCATCTCTTTGTAATAATCGCTGGCGGTATAAAAATCACTGCTCCTTGCAGGATCCGCATCCGTAAAGAAGCCTTTTTGTCCGTAAAAATTGTTGGATCCGTCGGCATACATACGGGAAGGATCCATCATGTGGGCAATTTCCAGCAGATCCTTTAACCGCTGGATCCCCAATTCCCCGCAATGCAACTCGTTTCCGAAGGTTAGCGATACAAAGGAAGGATGGTTTCCATAAGTAAGCAGGATCTGCTTAAGCTCCAGCTTGTAGTAGGCATAGCGCGCATTGGTTTCCAGAGCATCCTTGGGATTCCAGTCGGATAATTCCGGCATCATCAGCATGCCCAGCTCATCTGCTGCCGCAAAGGCTGCTTCCGGCGGGAAATGGGAATGGAATCGCATGGTGTTAACGCCATAGCTTTTGTAGGTCTCTAAAATAGTCCGCCATTCTTCTATGGTCAGCGGCATATGGCCCGTTTCCGGAAAGACGCAGCAGTTGGCTTCTGCCCGGAGGAAGATCCTTCTGCCGTTTAAGGCAAAGTGGCCGTCTCCGTCGTTTCCGAAGGTGCGATAGCCGGTTAAAACGCTCTTTGGAGCACAGCCTTCCACCGATACCTGCAGAGTGAAGAGATTCCCCTCTCCGGAATCCCACAGGGGTAGATCCTCAGGAAGCATAACTTCCACTTGGGCGGTGAAGGAATCTCCTACCCGGATCATTACCGTTCCTTCATACAGCAGGACTGTTTTTTCTGTTTTGCCTTCTCCTGTCAGGTTTTCACTTTCTCGAGCCGGGTTCTTGCTTTTCCCTGCATGATTTCCGCTCTCTACCGGTACATAAATCGCTTCGATGCGTACCGCTCTCTCCCGGTTTGAATCCGAATTTCCACCTGGCAACGCGGCTGTGATCTCCACTGCTGCCTTCTTCGCCTTCTCAGCATTGCTGTGTTTCTCCCCTTCCTGCTTGATGGGCAGGATCCGCAGGTTTTGCACGAAGGCTTCTTCTTCCCGGCAGATCCCGATCTCTCCCAGCACGCCGTTCCAGTTGGTCTGGGTTTCGTCCGTTGCCGCAGAGGAATAAAGGATGTCCGATGCCGGCCAGCCCTTATAGGCGTTATCCACAACGAGGGTCAGTTCGTTTTCGGTTTTCAACAGATGGGTTACTTCAAACACATAAGGAGAGGATAAGGTTCCCGGGATAAATACCGGACACTTCTCCCCATTCAGATAGGCTTCACATTTCCGGGTGCGTTCCGCCTTCAGAAAAAAGCGGCTCTTCCCGTCCAGAAGCGCCGCATCAAAAGGAAAGCGCCTTGTATAAGACGCTTCCCCTGTATAAACATGTTTTCTGGTAAATCTCGTCATAATGCAGGAAGGATCCTGCAGCAGTGTACGATGTTCTTCGTCCTTTCCCAGGTTCTGGTCAGGATGCCACTGGTTGGCCGCGGTATCTGCTTCTCCGATCCCACCTTCGTCCAGCGTTCCCGGTAAGTGAACCTTGCCTGCCGGCTGATCGGGTAATCCTGCTTTTGCTGCATACTCGCCACTCAGATCGTACCAAAACTCCATTATAACCAGATTCCTTCCTCTAATTCTTCTTCATCCCGGTCCGCATCAAAGTCGCCGCGCACGCAACGCAGGACCATGGCCGATCTGGGAGGTATTTCGATCTTCATCTTGCCCATGGATACCGTGTAAGTCAGGTGCTCTTCCGTGTATCCGTCAGGAGTTGTCAGCATCATGCGCACCATGGCCGATTCCCGGTTGACGCCGCATTCCCATACATTTATGGTTTCGGACATGGGGTGATCGGCCCGATTTACGATGATGATACTCTGGGCTTCCCGAATGAACCGGCAATAAACCAGAAGATCCCTCTTGCTCTCTACCTTGGTGATCGAGCCCCGCTTTAATTCCTTGCAGGTCTTATGGAGAGAGATCATGGCCTTATGAAAGGCCAGCATTTCCTGATCTTCTTTTCCCCAGGGATAGGTTCTGCGGTTATCAGGATCGGTAAAGCCGCACAGCCCTACCTCGTCTCCGTAGTAAATGGTGGGAGCACCTACCCAGGTCATCTGGATCAGTACTGCCATCCGCATCACGTTTTTATCAATCCCCCGTCCGGCTGCCTCGGGCCCTAAATTTGCTACACGGCCCACCACATGGTTGGTACGGGTGAGAAACCGGGAATGATCGTGGTTGGAAAGTTCGTTCATGGATACTTCCCGGGAAGGATACAGCATCTGGGAATCTGCATGGTACATGGCGCCGAAGAAAGCACCATCGTTTCCCAGCATATCCTGCCGGAAATCGTCGCTGTGCTTTTCCATACCGGTAAGGAACCAGGTGACCGGCTCCATGAAGCCGTCATAGTTCATGATGCTGTCCCATTCATCTCCGTTCAGCCAGGGCTTTACGTCACCGTAATGCTCCGCCAGGATGATGGCATCGGGATTGGCCGCTTTGACTCTCCTGCGAAATTCCTTCCAAAAGTAATGATTGTATTCCGGGGAGTGTCCTAAGTCCGCTGCAACGTCCAGCCTCCAGCCGTCTACGTTATACGGGGGAGAAACCCATTTTTCCCCGATCCGCATCACATATTCAAACAGCTCCCTGGATCCCTCGTAGTTTAGCTTCGGCAGGGTATCATGTCCCCACCAGCCGTCATAGGTGGTGTTATAAGGCCACTCATAGGGATTATGGAACCGGAAGAAGTCATGGTAAGGGCTGTCTTCCTCCACATGCGCCCCTTTTTCAAATCCGGGAGCGTTCTCGTAAATGCACTCCCGATCCAGCCATTTATTGAAGGATCCGCAATGATTAAAGACACCGTCTAAGATGATCTTCATGCCCCTCTTGTGGACCTCTTCCACAAAGTGGGCAAAAAACGCATTGCTCGCATCCAGATTTTCCATGTCCGTCACACGACAGATATAGCGGGTCGCATGGGTATTATCCATATCTCCGGACTTTAGCAGCTCGCCCTCATCCTTCACGATTTTTGTAAAATGCGGATCAATATGATCGTAGTCCTGGATATCGTATTTATGGGAGGAAGGCGAAACGAACAAGGGGTTCATGTATAGTACTTCTACGCCCAGATCCTGGAGATAATCCAGCTTATCCAGTACGCCCTGAAGGTCGCCTCCGTAAAATTCCCCTACATCCATTGGCGCCACGTTCTGCTCCCAGTTCTCGATCTTTTTGCTGTGGTCACCCAGATAGGCGTATTCGTCGGTCAAAGGATCATTGCTGGGATCGCCGTTACAGAAGCGGTCCGTAAAGATCTGATACATTACAGCACCCTTGGCCCAGGCCGGTGTATGAAAACCCGGCACGATCCGAAATTCAAAGGCAGGATCCGGCTCCTTTACACAGCCTCTTCCGTCATAAAAGCATCGCAAAAAGCCGGAGCTCACCTCAAAATAGTACGTAAAAGGTTCGTCCTCCAGCTGCTGGTCGCAATAATAATAATCAAAGAGTTCGTCGGAATCTTCCTTGAGCATGTAGTGGCTCTCGCCCTTACAGACTAAATAGACCGCATCAATGTTATTGAGCGCTGCGCGAAACCGGATCCGGACCGTACTGTAAGCAGCAGGCTCCGCCGGTGAAACGAAGTTCTCTGAAGTATCGGAATATAAAGCACTGCGACGCAGTACCGGCCGCATTGCGGTTATATATTGCGTATCAGGTAAAAACCCGAAGAAATTATCCATACAAATGCCTTCCTGTATATCGTAACCATTGTACTCTTTCCCTGTATATCGGCGCAATGGACGAACTTCCCAATCTGGATCCGAATCCTTTTTGCAGTTTGCCTCTCAGATCTTGTTCTGAATAAGGCCCTGCGCAGATTCTTCCCCCGGCTCAGGATCTTCTCCGTAAATGCAAATCAGGACAGCCTTGGGAAGCTGTCCTGATTCGAGAAGGTATTTCTTTCTTATGGGGTATAGCAAAAAACTATATCATGTATTGGGGGGTTACGAGATTATAATAGCAAAGGTCGGTACCCCCGTAAAGAATCAGTTTCAACAAAATTTACAAAGTCAGCTGTCTGTTTTTGGTAATTATTACTAAACAAACAGAGCTTCAAACTCTGCTCCGGTGATCTTTTCCTTCTCCAGAAGCAGTGCGGCGCACTTTTCCAGTACCTCATCGTTCTCTTCGATGATCTTTCTCGCCTTGGCATAGCACTCGTCGATAATAGCCTTTACTTCCCGGTCGATCTCGCCGGAAACCAGCTCGGAATGGTTCTTTGCATGAGCCAGGTCACGGCCGATGAATACTTCATCATCGTCATCGTCATAGCAGATGATACCGATGTTCTCGCTCATACCGTACTTGGTCACCATGCGGCGGGCCATCTGGGTTGCCTTCTTGATATCACTGGAAGCACCGGTGGTATAATCGTCAAACTTGATCTGTTCTGCGATCCGGCCGCCTAAGGATACCATGATATCCTCCAGCATCTGGCCTCTGGTCACAAACATGTCGTCCTTCTCCGGCAGAGGCATGGTATAGCCGGCTGCCCCTACACCGGTAGGAATAATGGAAACGGTATGTACCGGCCCTACATGGGGCAGTACATGAAACAGAATGGCATGTCCTGCTTCGTGGTAAGCGGTGATCTTTCGATCCCGCTCGGAAACCACACGGCTGTGCTTTTCCGAACCGATGCCCACTTTGATAAAGGCTTTGTCGATATCCGACTGCTTTACAAAGGGACGGTTTTCCTTTGCAGCGTTGATGGCTGCTTCGTTCATGAGATTCTCCAGATCCGCACCGGTAAATCCGGCGGTGGTCCGGGCAATCTTTTCAAAGTCCACATCTTCCGAAAGTGCCTTATCGGCGGAATGTACCTTCAGGATCTCCTGTCTGCCCCTTACATCCGGGGGCTGTACCGTGATCTTGCGGTCGAAACGTCCGGGACGCAGGATCGCAGGGTCCAGGATATCCACACGGTTGGTGGCTGCCATCACGATGATGCCCTGATTGGCAGAAAAGCCATCCATTTCCACCAGTAACTGGTTTAAGGTCTGCTCTCTCTCATCATGGCCACCGCCCAAACCGGTACCGCGGCGTCTTGCCACCGCATCGATCTCATCGATGAATACGATACAGGGTGCATTTTTCTTGGCATCCTCAAACAGATCCCTTACACGGCTGGCACCCACGCCGACAAACATTTCCACAAAGTCGGAACCGGAGATAGAGAAAAACGGAACCTTTGCTTCGCCGGCAACCGCCTTGGCAAGCAGGGTCTTACCGGTTCCGGGAGGGCCCTCTAACAGGACACCCTTCGGGATACGGGCTCCCACTTTGATATATTTTTCCGGGACTTTCAAAAAGTCCACGATCTCTTCCAGGTCTTCTTTTTCTTCCTTGAGGCCGGCCACCTTGTCAAAGGTGATATCGGTACTCTCCACCATCTTGGCCTTACTTTTCCCGAAGTTGGCCATCTTGGCATTGGCACCGCCGCCTCCTGCCTGACCGTTCATCATGACAAAGAAAAAGATAAACAGGGTCATGCAGATCAATACAGGCAGTACGTACATCAGAAACCAGTTATCACTTTTTACATCGGTGATGGTGGGTTCTACGCCGGCTTCCCGGATCTCTTTCTCCAGCTCGGTCACGTCGGTGGCATACAGCACCTTTTCGTTTCCGGTCTTAAGGGTGATCCTGAGGGTACCGGTCGGAGTCTCCTGATTGGGGGTGATGCTCACCGTGACCACATTTCCTGCTGCCAGGTCATTTGTCAGTTCCCCATGGGAATAATTGTTATCCTCTGTGTTAAAGAGGCTGAGCATGGCGGTGAGAACGATCAGGGCCACAATGACCACAAAATACATTCCCAGACCGCGGTTTTTCCTTGATGTGTTCAAATAACGCTCCTTCTGGTGCTATCTTTACTCTTCGTCGAATTTTACGACGCCGATATAAGGCAGGTTACGATACAGCTGATCATAATCCAGACCGTATCCTACCACGAATTCGTCGGGAATCTGGAAACCGGTGTAATCTACGTTTACGTCGATCACACGGCGATCCGGCTTATCCAGCATGGTACAAAGCTTTAAGGATGCCGGACCTCTGTCCTTTAACATATCCAGCAGGTAGCTTAAGGTACGGCCGGAATCTACGATATCTTCCACAACGATCACGTTCTTGCCGGTCAGGGGCTCATCTAAGTCCTTTACGATCTTTACAACACCGCTGGACTTGGTCGAAGAGCCGTAGCTGGAAACAGACATAAAGTCGATGGATACCGGCACGGTGATCCGCTTTGCCAGTTCACACATAAAAAAGCTTCCGCCCTTTAATACGCAAACCAGATGTACAGTCTGTCCTTCGTAATCTTTGCTGATCTGTTCGCCGATCTCCTTGATCTTGGCGTCAACCATCTCTTCTGAAAGCATCTGTTCAATGTGATAATTCTTATTTTCCACGTTTGCCTCCTGACTCCGGAGAGTCTTTTTCCTTTTTCATCTGCAGGATGACCTGCAGGATCTGTCTGGTGTTATCGGTTACTTTGGCCTTTTCGCTGATGCGGTAGCCCGGGATCCACACCACGTGGGATCCGCTGGCCAGGAGAAAGATCTCATCCCGATCCGATGCCGGGATCTTCTCGTTGATCATGTATTCCTTGATGGATTTGCGAACCGGAAAACCGTCCGGTCCCTTTATGGTGATATAGTCCCCGCTCCTGCGGCTTCTAAGGACCAAAGATTCATCTATTTTATCATAATCCAGCCATTTCGTATATGCCTTTTCCGGGATTTGCTCCCCACCGGAAGCCATGATCACAGAGCAGATCACGCTTCCCATACCGGGCACCGTAACCCCTCCGGGAACCCTTACCGGGATCTCCAGCTTCTGGGGGATCTTCTTCTGAGAAATGATCTCCAGTCCCTGCAGGTCCTCCGCTTCTTCCTCCTCCGGTGCGGTAAAGATCAGTTCATCATAGCTCCTCCGCACTTCCAGGCCGTAAGGCAGAGAAAGCTGTCCGTTTCCGGTCTTTTCCGCCAGTTTCCGGATATCCCGGATATGCACTGCCGTAATGTCCTTCCGGGCACTTGTGATCTCGGAAATGGTCAGCAGCAGGATCTGCTGCTGGATATAGGGGTCCTGCTCCAGAAGCTTGGGGATATACAGGATCCTCTCATAGTCATTTTCATCCAGTGCGGTCACGTAGGGCTTTGCAACCTCTACCTGCCGTCTGATAAAGTCTTCCGCTTCCAGAAGCTTTTCCGCCGCCTCCGCTGTATGTCTTGCGCTGCCCTGGCAGATCTCTTTCTCCGCATAGGGAAGGATGTGATTGCGGATCTTGTTTCTGGCATACAGGTCTTCCTGATTCGTGGCATCTTCCCGCCAGGTGATCTTCTCTTCCCGGAGCGTCTCCCGGATCTCATCCTTGGTCAGGCAAAGAAGCGGCCGGATCCGGTTTTCCTGTACCGGCCTAATGCCGCAAAGTCCGGTGAGCCCGCTGCCGCGAAACAGGCGAAACAGTACGGTCTCCGCCTGATCATCCATGTGATGGGCGGTAACAAGCTTGTTTAAGTGGTGCTCCTGCATCAGGGATTCAAAGGCTTCATAGCGGGCCATGCGCCCTGCTTCCTCTTCACTGACGCCCCGCTGGAAGGCTTCGGAGCGGATCTTGTAATAACGCACTTCGCAGGGAATGTCATGCTGCCTGCACAGGTTCTGCACAAATGCCGCATCCTCGTCCGCTTCTGCTCTGAGGCCATGATGAACATGCAATACCTCAAAGGTAAAAGGGATCTTTTTTTGCAGTTCCAGCAACACAAAAAAGAGGCAGACCGAGTCAGCCCCTCCCGATATGCCTGCCACCAGGCGATCTCCCGGTGTAAGCATCTGATATTTATCTACGTATTCTGCGATCTTTGCGCTATTCTTCATCGGACTTAAACAGAATCTCATCCTCATGAACGAGGCCGAACTTTTCTCTGGCTACTTCTTCTGCGAACTTCTTGGTATGGGTATACTTCTCGTATTCCTCCAGGCTTTCGCTCCGTCTGTTCTCGTCTTCGATCATGGACTCCAGCTCTGCCTGACGCTCCGCCAGTTCCTGCTGCTTTAAGGACAGTTCACGGCCGCGATACAGGATGACGACCGCCATCAGTACCAGGACAGTGGTCACCATAAAAACAGCCATCTTATTCTGTTGTCTCTTGCGGAATGCCGCCTTGCGGCGTCTGGCCATAGCTATCTCCCCGAGAATCTCTCTTTTTTGATTATAGCATCTTCTACAGATAGCGGAACATTTCTTTCGCTTCTTCCTTGCGGACCACTTCCTGAACGTCCAGAACTTCCACTTTCACATCCCGGTTTCCGAAGGAAATGTTGATCACGTCGCCGACTTTCACATCCGCAGACGCCTTTGCTACTTTATCGTTGATGGTCACCCTTCCGCTGTCGCAGGCCTCATTGGCCACTGTGCGGCGCTTGATCAGTCGGGAAACCTTTAAATACTTATCCAGTCTCACAGGAGTTCCTTTCTTGCGGGAACGTTCTGCACATTCCCCTATTTATTATCGACCGTTTTCCCGGAAAAGTTTATACTTTTCCAAAAATTGAAAAGAGTCACCGCACACAAGATGCGGTGACTCGCTGATTCTAACTTGATCGGTTAGGCTATGATCATTTCTTCTTGTTTAAAGAATCCTTCAGAGCCTTACCAGCGCGGAACTTAGGAGCCTTGGAAGCTGCAATCTTCATAACCTTGCCGGTCTGAGGATTTCTGCCTTCTCTAGCTGCTCTCTTGCTAACTTCGAAAGTACCGAAGCCAACGAGCTGAACCTTGCCACCCTTCTTTAACTCAGCTGCAACGGTCTCTGTGAAAGCCTTAACAGCCTTCTCAGCGTCCTTCTTTGTTAAACCAGCCTGCTCAGCGATAGCTGCTACTAATTCTGTCTTGTTCATTATTAACTCCTCCTATGAGTCTGTTTTTTGGTCCCTTATGGAACCCCATAGATTATTTATAGTTTTTTATTCGTTTTTTGTCAATACTTTTTACGATATTTACGCCGTTTTTTGACGTTTTACATACAATTTTTGGCGAAAAATCGTTCGATATTCCAAAAAAGCCCGTATTTACGCCACTAATCGTTACTGCTGACGGTGCTCATGGCAGGAAATGAATAGCTGACATCCTTCGCTTCGCTGTCAATCTGAATGGTGTAATTTCGACTGACATATCCCGTCTGCCGCAGGGTAATTGTATGACTTCCGGCCACTTTTTTGAAAGATATGGGAGAAATGCCCACATAATTGCCATCTACATACACTTCTGCACCGGTGGGTGCTTCCACCGTTACCTTAAAGTCCGCAGAGGCCGTGGTATCATTGGAAGATACCGGCGTCTTGTCATTTCCGGAGGTTTCCGTAGCAGTCGTATCCGTTTCCTCTGTCAGCTCTTCCTCCAGTTCCACGGAAATGCCCACATTTGCCTGATCCACCCGAATGTACTGGGTGATGGTCACATAGCCGGGGGCGCGGCAGATCATCTGGTGAATGCCGTATTCCAGAGAAACCGGCAGGCTGTAGTCCACCTTATTTCCATCGATATAAAGAGAAGCTCCGGCGGGTTCTACCGTAAAGATCACCGTTCCCTTCACCGTCTCTTCGCCCTTCAGATCCCCAATGTCCAGCTCTAAGCTCTCGCCGCTGCGGATCAGGATCTGTTTGGTGCCGCCGTTCTTGCCGTTGGTGATGCTGACGGTATGGGTGCCTTCCGGCACGGAGATCACCATGTCCTTAGTGATCTTCTGGATCAGGCTGCTGCCGATCTCGATCCATCCGCCGATGAAGTACTCATCGTTTTTAAGAGAGAGATAGCCGTG
>JAILDL010000169.1 GCA_024689465.1 Lachnospiraceae bacterium | reverse complement strand
GGTACCGGACACTTTCAGAATGGTGCAGGGACTACAAAAGAAGGGCATTCTTAACCGTTATATGGACTTTATGCAGAAAAGCGATATAGACGGGTTGGATCAGTTTTTGGGGCAGTGCAACATCCGGCAAGATGACTATATTCCCTGGATCTTATATTCCATGGATACCGGAGATGCATTTGAACGCATCAACAATTCCAAAACGGCAGGTACCCTGAAAGGGATAGACTGTTTCATTAAGGATGCGTACCAAATGCCCTATATACCGGGGAGCTCTCTGAAGGGTGTGCTACGAACTGCCTTATTGGTCCATGAAATAATAAGAGCTAACAGTAGCGAATACGATCAGCTCAAAGCAGAGTTAGACAGAGCGCTGCGTCCGAGAGATGGAAAACCGCGGAGAACCGTTTACCTGAAGGCGGAGACGAAACGGTTGGAACAGTTTTTCCTGCATAAGGATACGAAAGAAGGGGAGCCAAGAAAGCAGGATGCTGTGAATTCGTATCTGGCAGGACTTATTGTAAGCGATTCGGAACCGATTCCATTGGAGCAATTAACCCTCAGCCAGAAGATCGATCTGACCATGAAACGGGAAGAGAAAGGCTTGCCGATATTAAGAGAAGCCCTAAAGCCCGGGACGGTGGTTCGAACAACGATCAGCATGGATGGCACAAGATGTCCCTATACGATGGAAGAGATCCAAACGGCTCTAAATGAATGGAATGATGTGGTATACCGATTGTTCTATTCTAAGTTCGGACGGGGAAATCAAGCTGATAAAACCATTTGGCTGGGTGGCGGTGTTGGATTTCCTACTAAGACCCTGTGGGGAGCCATGTTTGGAACGGACTATGTGGACAAAGCAGATCAGGTCTTCCGAAACACTCTTCTGATGGGAAAACGTGATATGTACCGAGAACATAAGCATGATCAGGACAGACGCATGGGTGTTTCTCCCCACACCTGTAAATGCACCAGGTATGAAGGCAAAACGTATGATATGGGTATGGCGAAATTGGAAGTACTGTAGTTTTGCGACGCATGGCGTGGGTGAGCTAAAAACACCTTTTTTTCGCAGACATTTTTATGAAATCCTTTGCTTTTTCGGAGAGCGACGCAGATGGCTAATTTAAATCAGCTATAGGTGACTCTCCGGAGCAAGGGTTATAGATATAGATCCCCAGGAGGGGACGGAAACTTCTACCCATTTGTCAAATCCTCCTTCGTTTTTTTATTTTATAGTTATAGAGATAGATCCCCGGGAGGGGACGGAAACTTGTTAATTTCGTGGTCTGCCATCTTAATACCCGTTATAGATATAGATCCCCATGAGGGGACGGAAACGGTTCCGGTGTAGGAGTTGGCTCAGGCTTAGGTTCAGAATTTATATATATCCCCGGGAGGGGACGGAAGGATATCCAGCTATGAACAGAAAATACTTTTTTTGCCCGGTAGGGGGCACGGATCCTATATCCGAACGGAATCTTCACGAAGGGGCGATGTTACATATCTGCAGGCATTATGCTCCGGATGAGATCTACCTTTATATGTCTGCTGAGATTCTGGAAAATCATCATAAGGACAATCGGTATGTTTACTGCCTGGACCGTCTGTATGAACAGATGCAGAAAGAGAAGGTGGTGCATATCATTGAGCGTCCGGATATGATCGAAGTGCAGGACTTTGATGCTTTCTATGAAGACATTCAGAACGAACTGGGCCGGATCGTAGAGAGAATGGATGATACCGACGAGTTGTATTTGAATATATCCTCCGGCACGCCGGCCATGAAAAGTACCATCATGGTTCTGGTGGCAATGGGTATGGCGCCGGGAAAGATCATTCAGGTAAAAACGCCCGTAAGGAAAATGAATGAGCATATCCATACGGCGGACTATGATGTGCAGAGTCTATGGGAACTGAATGAAAACAATACAAATGGTGAGAATCGCTGCGAAGAAGTAAAATGCATGGAATTTGCTATTTTGCAGCAAAAGAAACTGATAAAGGAAAGCATATTGCATTACAATTACGCGGAAGCAAGGGCTTTAGCGGATGCGTTACCTGCCAGATTGTCTGCCTCCTTTATGGAACTGCTGGAAGTGGCAAATGATCGCTATCAGTTAAACGATCGTGCGGTAAGTAATGCGAACCGGCGATTGGATCTTGATCTTCTGCCTGTAAGATCCGAAGCGGGAAGATGTGTTTTTGAATATGCGTTAAATCTTCAATGTAAGCTGGAACATGAAGAGTATGCGGACTTTGTCAGAGCGATCACGCCGTTAATTGTGGATCTGTTTGAAATGATATTGGATCATGAATGCGGTATCCAACTGGCTGCGTTAACGTTTACAGACAGGAATAATGTCAGAAGATGGGACATGAACAGACTGCAACAGTTTGGTCTGAAACAAATGTTGGATAACGCGTACAGGGGAAGATTTGAAGGGGGAATCATCCGTTCCGATAATATTTTAAAGATCATTCTCCATCAATCAGCGGATACAGCTCTTCACACGCTGGTAGAAGAGGTACGGGATATTGAGGAAAAAGTTCGTAACATAGCGGCGCATGAGATTGTTTCCGTTACCGATGCACAGATAAGGAGAATAACGGGATTCAGTTCGGAGGAAATTATGAAAAAACTCCGAGACTGCTTTCCATATGCCGGTATAAGTGTCCGAGAGGAAGACTGGAACTCCTATGATAAAATGAACAAGCTGCTGTTGGAAAAGCTATAATGAATGGATAGATGCGTGAGATTATGAAGATCATCGATATCACCGAAGCCAGCTTTGGCTGTGAAGAACGCCCGGAAGGGGCACCGCTTATGTGCTGCCTGGTATTGGAGACAGAAGCAGGGGTCATATATAAGGAAATCCCAGACGCGGATGTAGAGCGCCTGGGATTAAAGATCGGTCAGGAATATGTAGAACGCAAAGAGGAACAGTAAGGCGGCATACTCAACGGAATAAATGCCTACTGGCAAGAGACATCGGTATTGGCGGAGTCAGGAGCCTGTGCATTCTTGCTGTCTTTGGGCTCCAGAGCCTGCCGCTCGTTTTTGATCTCCCAATGGATCAGGAAGGTGAGGGCGGCACGAAGAGCGATGATCGCTCCCAAAATACCCAGTTCTGCCCACTCCCGGACAACAACGGTACGCAGGACCTCGCCGCCTAACTTAAATTCCAGCGCCAGCGCGATGCCCTGAGCTAACTCCAGACGGATGGATTCATTTTTCCGAAGCCACAGGATGAAGCTTTTGATCGCAGTATAAACCAGGATACAGATTCCGAAGAATTCCAGAAGCAGTGTAGAGAATTCTACCACATAACGAAGGATACTTTCTGCTGAGCGATACAGTTCTTCCATAGAGACCTCCTTTGGAGCAGAGACGATGAACTGTGTTTCTATCTATAGTATAGCATGTTTTGGCTGATCAGCCGCAAAAAACAAAGGTCAGAAAAGGAATACAAAAAATAGTGTTGACATGGTATTTCTCCCATGGTACATTGATTACAACGAATTCCCAGTAAGTTAATATGAAATGTAGGGAATTTAAAATTCCCAGTCATATTGAGGCGAAACTTAGACCGGAAACATCGTGCACAGTGGAAGGTCAACCGGGAAAATAACACGAACATCACCCGAGGCAGAGGGCTTTCGGGAAAACTAAAAAATCATATAAAGGAGATACTATCATGGCAAACATCAAGAAAAGCGCAACAGAACTCATCGGTAACACTCCTCTTTTGGAGATCAGCAATTTTTCCAAGGCTACAGGCGTAACGGGAGCAACCCTTTTAGCAAAGCTGGAGTACTTAAATCCCGCAGGTAGCGTAAAGGATCGTATCGCTCTGGCAATGATCGAGGATGCAGAGGCAAAGGGACAGCTTAAGCCCGGCGCAACCATCATCGAGCCTACTTCCGGTAACACCGGTATCGGTCTGGCAGCCGTTGCTGTAGCAAAGGGCTACAAGGCCATCCTGACTCTGCCGGAGACCATGAGCGTAGAGCGTAGAAATCTGCTGAAGGCTTACGGCGCAGAACTGGTTCTGACCGAAGGCGCTAAGGGTATGAAGGGTGCCATCGCAAAGGCAGAAGAGCTGCAGCAGTCCATCCCCGGCTCCGTCATCCTGGGCCAGTTTGACAACCCTGCAAACCCTGCTATTCATGAGAAAACCACCGGTCCCGAGATCTGGAACGATACCGACGGAAAGGTAGACATCTTTGTAGCAGGCGTCGGCACCGGCGGAACCATCACCGGTGTTGGTAAGTTCTTAAAGAGCCAGAACCCTAATGTGAAGGTGGTAGCAGTTGAGCCCGCTTCTTCCGCTGTATTATCCGGTGAAGCTTCCGGCCCTCACAAGATCCAGGGTATCGGCGCAGGCTTTGTTCCCAAGACATTGGATACCGGCATTTACGATGAGATCATCAAGATCGAAAACGAAGACGCCTTCAAGGCCGGCAAGCAGTTTGCTGTTTCCGAGGGTATCCTGGTAGGTATTTCCTCCGGTGCTGCTCTGCATGCAGGCGAGATCCTGGCAAAGCGTCCGGAGAATGCAGGAAAGAACATCGTTGTTCTGCTTCCTGATTCCGGTGACCGTTACCTGTCTACTCCTTTATTTGCTGAGTAATGGAAATGTATGTTACCATATACATACGGGAATGATAGGAAAGGTACTTATGAAGATTTCAACACGTGGCAGATATGCGGTCCGGGTCATGCTGGATTTGGCGGAAAATAATACAGGCGAGTGTATCAAGGTGAAGGATATCGCGAAGCGGCAGGGAATCTCCGAGAAGTATCTGGAGCAGATCATCGGCCTTTTGACCAAGGCAGGATTCCTTACCAGTGTACGAGGCGCACAGGGCGGCTACACGCTGACCCGTGATCCTTCGGCCTACACGGTGGGACAGATCCTTCGCCTGACGGAAGGGTCCTTAAACCCGGTGGCCTGTATGGATGCGCAGCCCAACCAGTGTGAGCGGTGTGACACCTGCGAAACCCTGGAAGTGTGGCAGGATCTGGCAAATGCCATCAACAACGTGGTGGATCATGTGACGGTTGCGGATCTGCTGGAGAAGCAGAGGGCGCGGCTTGGTAACTACAATTACAGTATTTGAGCGAAAGGATGAAGGCGCTGCAGCGGATGGCTGCGGCGCCTTTTTAACCTCTTTTAACCTCTTTTATCGCATGCAGGATTGCTGTAAATTCACATGCGAATATATTGCATCTAAATGGTCTCTTGTCTATACTTGTATTACAAGGAGGGATAGCTATGCCAAATATCAAACCTATCTCAGATCTGAGGAATTATACAGAAGTATTGAAGGAAGTGGATGATGCCAGTAGAGTATACCTAACCCGAAATGGTCATGGTGAGTACGGGATACTGACAATGGCTGAGATCGATGAACTGGATCGATATAAAGCTGCATATAAGCTGTTTGCTAAGTTAAGGCATGCAGAAGAAAGAGCTGAGAAAGAAGGCTGGATCGATTCCGATACCCTGGAGAAAGAACTGGGGGTTCATAAAGATTGAAGTACCAAATAAAATATTCTCCTACAGTTGCTGAAAAACTTAAGAAGATGAGAACACAGATCACTTCCTCTCATAGCAAGGAGATAGCCATTAAAGTTATCTCAGCTATTTTGGAGAGTATCAACGAACTCAAAAATAATCCGGAAATTGGACCATCTGTAGAAGCAATCATGGGAATACCAACACCATATAGGTTTCTTCATGTGGAGAAAAATTTTGTGTTCTACAGATTAGAAGACAACACCATTTATATTATAGAAATCTTTAATGAGCGGGAAGATTTCCTTTGGAAGATGTTTCATATTAAGTTGAGAACATGGGAAAGCATGAATTTCTGGGGCGAATAACAGATATAATAAAAGAAAACCGGGCTGGCGCAATATGCGCTAGCCCGGTTTTTTCCTTATAGATTTGCCTTTCGGTACTCGGAAGGCGTCAGCCCGGTGAACTTGCGGAAGGCTTTGGAAAAGTAGTTGTTATCGGGAAAGCCCACCCGGGCGGCGATGTCCTGGATCCGGATGGCGGGATCCTTAAGCAGAGCCTTAGCCCGTTCCATGCGGACACGGGAAAGGTCTTCGTAGATGCCCAGACCGTAGCGGGACTTATAAAGCTTGGACAGGTATTCTCTGGAAAAGAAGTATTTTTCCGCGAAGTCGCTGATCCGTATGTTGTCGCTGTACCTGGTGGTAATGGCTTCGTGGATCAGTTCGATGACTTCTTCTGCGGTGATGGCATCTTCAGGAGCCTCCTGACCGGGTTTAAAATCCGGATCCAGGGTGAGGACCGCTTTTTCCAGGGCTTTGTTTAATTCGTCGGCCACCACGGGCTTTAGGAGATACTCGGAAGCACCGCAGCGCAGGGCACTTTGGGCATAGGAAAAGTCATCGTACCCGCTGATCACGATGTAGACGATGTTGTGAAACTCTTTGGATGCCTGCTCCAAAAAGCCCACGCCGTCCAAAACGGGCATATGCATGTCCACAAAGACGATATCGGGGCGCACTTCCCGCATGGAATGCAGAGCGTCCATGCCGTTTTCCACCTGATATACATGGGATATACGATATTTACGCCAGTTTGCCAGCTTCTGGATGGCAATGCGAACGGGTTTTTCGTCGTCAATGATGAGGGCTTTGTACATGTGTAAACTCCCGGATACGTTTTTTATGGTTGTAACCTTTATCCATGTTTATAGCTTATGAATGGCTATTGTGGTAAAGATGGCGTTACGTTTCCATAGGGTTTCTACAGGGTCCGCGCTTCCCGGGAAATGGGCAGCACCATGGAAACGGTGGTATAGCTGGGCTCCTGCACGGAGGAGGTGATCTCCAGCTTTGCGTCCTCCCGGTACATCAGATACAGGCGGTTGTAGAGGTTGGACAGGCCCAGCTGGGGTGCGGGCTTTGCAAGGGTTTGCTCCCGGAAAGAATCGCGGATCTTGTTTAGCTCTGCTTCCTCGATGCCCACGCCGTTATCGGTTACCTGGATGATCAGGTGATCCGCTTCCCGGAAGGAACGCAGGGTAATGGTAATGGACTGCTTGTCTCCGGAGATGCCGTGGAGGATGGAGTTTTCCACCAGCAGCTGCAGAGAAACCTTGGGAACCTTTACATCCAGCAGATCATCGTCCACCTGGCGGATCACCGTAAGCTTTTCGCCCATGCGAAGCTTCTGGAGATAAATGTAATTATCGGTATATTGCAGCTCTTCGGAAAAGAGCACGGTATTGGGCGCTTTAATGGAATAACGCAGGTTGGATGCCAGGGACACCAGCATGGTGTAAATGTCCGGCTGATCGTTTAACAGGGCTTCCGAACCGATGGCCTGGAGGGTATTGTACAGGAAATGGGGATTGACCTGGGCTTCCAGGGCGGTGAGCCGGGCGGTTTTTTCGTTGATCTGGGAGGTGTAGTTTTTTTCGATCAGGTCCTTGATCTCGGAGGTCATGTGATTATAGGAATCACTGAGATTCTTGGTCTCCAGACAGCCGCCGATGTCAATGGGGGCAAAGTTTCCGGTGCCCACCTGGCTCTGTTTATCGGAGAGAGTGCCCAGGGGTCTGGACAGATAGCGGATGAGAACATAGGACAGGAGGAGGGCCAGCAGCAGGATCAGGATTCCCCAGAACAGGCCCAGGATCTGGGATTCCCGGATCTGTTCGGTGATATCGCTGACAGGGATCAGGGAGACCAGGGACAGGTCCAGGTTTCCGTCTCTGGATACCATCAGGTACTGCTTTCCGCCGATCCTAAGGTAATCGCTTTTGCCACGGTTTTGGAAGATCGTGGATACGTCGGCTTTTTCCGGCAAAACGGAGTCTGCATAAATGAGATTTCCGAGATCATCAAAGAGGCAGATGATCTCTCCGTCTTTGCTGCCGGAGAGAAATTGAAGCTTGCTGGCATTTACGGTAAATTCCACCAGAGCGATGATATCCCGCTCGGGCAGGCGGATCATGGCGTGGCCATAGCGGAAAACCGCCCCTTCTTCATCGGGGGGAAATATCGCATAATAGGAAGAGCGGCCTGCACACTGGGCGTAGAGCTTACTCTTTCGCAGATCTTCTTCCTGCTGGTACCGGTAGAAAAAGTGCTGCCCGGCGGTGCGTCCGATGGTGGTATTCTGATTCAGCAGATGGATCCGGTAGGATAGCAGATCGTTGCGGGTATAGTAATAAGTCCGCACGGCATTCTGCACTTCCTTAAAGGCGGTTTCGCTTAAGGGCTGCTGGGACTGGAGATAAGAATAAATGGTGCTGTCATACACCGGCAGTACGCTGAAGGAGGCCAGTTCCTCCAGATAGGATTCCAGGTTGGACATCTTGAGCCGCAGGATCTCCTGAGAGGTTCGCTTTTGATTTTCGATGGTGAGAGAGCGGTTTCGCCGGTAATAGACCAGGCTCATGACGGCGGTGGTGATCACCAGGATCAGGGCGATGAACAGGGACAGCTCGATCCACAGGGGTGTACGGTTCATCTTGTCTTTGATATGGTTTTTTGCGTTGGTTACAAAGCTGCCCGGTCTCATGTATGTTATTGTACCACCTTATCAGAAGAAGAAACGCCTTTTGTCACAAATGTACACTTTTTAGTTCCAAGAATTCCATTTTTTATAAAATATTGAGAGGTTATACTTCAAAGTGTTGAAGCAAGTATGGCAATTATTGACAAGGGGATGAAGAAAATATCCCCAAGCAAGGTGTTTAAGGAGAAACTGTTGAAAAAGAAGAAGCTATCCGGAAAAAAGAATCTGGAAACCATCCTGTTTTGTCTGCCGGCGATCCTGCTGATCTGCATCGTCATGTATATCCCCTTTTTGATGAGTGGATATTATTCCCTGACCCAGTGGAACGGCATCGCGAAAAATCCTGTATTTATCGGCTTTTCCAATTTTGCGGACATCTTTTCCGGAAAATCGGGATTTCTTACCTCCTTGGGCTTTACGGTGCGCTATACGCTGCTGTTTGTCATCGGATCCAACATTCTGGCTCTTGCCCTTGCGGTTGCACTGACCCGAAAGTTTCGGCTTGCCAACCTTTACCGGGGGATCTTTTTTATCCCCTATATCATGAGCATGACCATCGTAGGCTTTATCTGGAAGTTCATTTTTACCCAGGGGCTGGACAAGATCTACGAGCTGATCCCTGCAGGGTTCCTGAAATGGTCCTGGCTGGGAGATCCGAAGATCGCCTTTTTCTCCGTGGTGCTGGTAGGTGTCTGGCAGGGTCTTGGTTTTTACATCGTGCTTTACATCGCAGGCCTGCAGGCGGTTCCTTCGGATGTGCTGGAAGCAGCCACGGTGGACGGAGCCACGGGCTCGCAGCGATTTTTTAAAGTGGTGCTGCCGCTCCTTGGCCCCTCCTTTACCACCTGCATCTTCATGTCCCTGACCAACGGCCTGAAGGTATTTGATATCATCCTGGCCCTGACCAAGGGAGGCCCCGGAACGGCCACCTATTCCACTACCATGCAGATCTACCAGGAAGCCTTTACCAACAACAATTACGGTATGGGTTCCGCCCAGGCGATCCTGTATTTCATCGTGGTCATGGTGATCACCCAGCTGACGCTTAAGGCAATGGGCAGTAAGGAGGTAGCACTGTAATGGGCATGCATAAGAAACAGATCCTTGGAAAGATCCTATTGCTGATCTGCCTGACCATTGTGGCACTGGTGTATATCTATCCGGTGTTTTTGATGTTCATGAATTCCATAAAGCCCTTTGGCGAAGTGGTGGCAGATGCCATTGCGCTTCCCAAGGCGCCTACCTTTGAAAATGTGACCTATGTGGTGGATAAGATCAAGTACGGCAGCCTGTTTTTAAACAACGTGGAGATCACCCTGATCGGTATCGCCGGGATCGTAGCCTTTGCCTCTATCGCAGCCTACATTCTGGACCGGAACCGGGGAAAGCTCTCCTCGGCAATCTACACCCTGATCATCACCCCCATGCTGATCCCCTTCCAGACCATTATGATCACGCTGCTTAAGGCCATGAACGTGATCCACCTGGATCAGAGCAAGATCGGTCTGGGCATCCAGTATTGGGGCTTTGGAATTCCCATGGCCTGCTTTATCTTTTACAACTTTATGAAGACCATCCCCAGGGAGATCGACGAAAGCGCCCATATCGACGGGGCCAGCACGTTTCGCACCTTTGTTTCCGTGATCTTCCCGCTGCTTAAGCCGGTTACGGTGACGGTGATCGTACTGGATGTGATGTGGATCTGGAACGATTTCCTGCTCCCGCTCCTCATGGTCAACTCCAGCAACAAGACGAAAACCCTGGTGCTGGCCGCCTATACCTTTGTGGGGCAGATGAACACCAAGTGGCAATACGCCATGTGCGCCATGAGCCTGACGGTCATTCCCTCCATCATTGCCTTTATTTTCCTGCAGAAGTACATTGTGGAAGGCGTGGTGGCAGGAGCGATCAAGGGATAGATCCGATGTTAACGGGGACGCCCGAAAACATAGATGGAATGCAATGACAGCTAGTGTAAACAAAAGGAAGGAGATTTTTATGAAGAAGAAGTTTTTGGCACTTGTTATGTCAGCGGTTGTATGTGCAACCATGCTGGCGGGCTGCGGCAGCGCCTCCGAAAGCGCAGCACCTGCAGCGGAACCTGCAAAAGAAGAAGCACCGGCAGCAGAGCCTGCACAGGATGCGGCTGCGGCAGATGCAGCAGCAGACAGCACCTCGGAAGCAACCGGTGAGATCTACATGTTCATTTCCTCTCCCGAGTATGCGGATGCGATCAACGAACTGATCGATGCATACAAGGAAGTGGCACCCGGTGTGACCATCAATTATGAAACCACACAGAACGATTATCCCACCCTGTTAAAGGCAAAACTGAATTCCGGCGAGGTACCGGATATCTTCTCCTCTACCTCCGGAAAAGAGATCGACACCTATTTAGAGTATTCCTATGACCTGTCGGGCGAGCCTCTGATGGAGACCATCGATCCTTCTGTAGCGGCAGCTATGAGCTCTACCGCAAACGGCGGCACCGGCTGCTACGGTATCGCCATCAAGGGCAACTATTTCGGTATCCTGTACAACAAGGACATCTTCGAAGAAGTTGGCATCAGCGAGTTCCCCAAGACCTTCTCGGAATGGGAGAGCGCATGCGAAGCCATCTCCGCAGCAGGTTACAAGCCTTTCACCACCGGCTTTGCAGAGTGGTGGGTATTTAAGCACACCTATCAGCACTTTGTAAATGCAGCAGCAGACGGCGCCGGCATCAGCACCGCAGAGCTGGTTCAGAAGTTTGAAAAAGGCGAAGCAAAGGTTTCCGATTACCCTGAATTATACGACAACTACTTTAAGTTCCTGGATCTGGCTGTAAAGTACGGTGATGACAAGCCTCTGGAGACCGACCTGGCAGCAGAAGAAGCAGCATTTGCCACCGGCAAGGCAGCAATGACCTTGGGGCAGGGCGCATGGATCGAAGCAGACTGCCTGTCCATCAATCCCGACCTGAACATCGGCTTTGTAGGCTATCCTACCACCGAAGATGCCAAGGAGTGCAAGGTTATTTCCGGTTCCGACCAGGCACTGCATGTTTCCAAGGATTCTCCCAATCTCCAGGCAACCCTGGACTTTGTAAACTGGTGGTACACCTCCGATTACGGCAAGGCATGGTTTAATGATGTAGCAGGCGTTGTTCCGCCCATCATTTCCGATGCGGTTTCCGAGTTTGAAGTTATCAAGCAGGGCTCTGCACTGGCAGCAAAGGACGGCGCCGGCGCACTGGCTGTTTGCTACTCTACCGACAGCTGGCATCAGACCTGCGGTCAGATCCTGCAGTCCTATCTGGCAGGGGAGATCGACAAGGATGAAGCTTGCGCAAAGATCGAAGAACAATGGGCAGCCATTGACGGAGCACAGTAAACGATGAAATTTATGGAAGGCTATTGGCTGAAGAGCGAAAAAGTTCAGCCCTCCTACGCCACACAGGCATTTCAGGTGACCGGGATCCCGGGAGGTATGCGGATCCTGGCGCCTGAGAAACCGATCTTATCCAGGGCAGATGCCCTGGATATTTCGGTGTTACAGATTGATTTCGTTTCCGTAGCGCACAATGACGTGGAGGTGATCATCACCCACCACAGCGCATACGAGTCGAAAGAACCCCGCTTTTCCTTAAACAGAGAGCCGGACGAAGTATCCTTGAGCATCGACGAAGAGGAGGCGGTCATGACCGCCGGAGACATCACAGTACGGGTATTTCGGAAAAACTTCGGCTACCGGTTTGAGGCAGGCGGGAAGGTCCTTACCGGCAGCGGTTTCCGCAACACAGGCTTCATGCGGTGGAATAAGACCGCATCCACCATGCTGCCGGATAAGGACTATATGGCCCAGACCTATGAGCCTTATGTGATGAATGAACTGAGCCTTAAGGCAAATGAAACGGTTTACGGCTTTGGAGAGCGCTTTACGGCCTTTGTAAAAAACGGCCAGAGCATTAAGACCTGGACGGAAGATGGCGGAACCGCCAGCGACGTGGCCTATAAGTGCATTCCCTTTTACATGACCAGTGAGCACTACGGCGTGTTCGTGGAGCACACGGGCGAGGTGGAATTTGAAGTGGCAACGGCCAAGGTGGAATACGTGGGCTTTTCCGTTCCGGGAGAGCAGCTGCGTTACCATCTGATCTACGGAGAGACGCCGGCGGATATCCTGGATGTATACACCCGGCTGACGGGACGCCCGGCTCTGCCTCCTGCCTGGAGCTTCGGACTGTGGCTGTCTACTTCCTTTAAGCCCAGCTACGATGAAGAAACCACCAACAAGCTGATCGGAGGCATGCAGGAGCGGGATATCCCGGTGAGAGTCTTTCATTTCGACTGCTACTGGATGCGTGCACTGCACTGGTGCGACTTTGTCTGGGATCCCGACCAGTTCGGGGATGTGCCCAAGATGCTGGAGCGCTACCACGAAAAGGGGCTGAAATGCTGTGCCTGGATCAATCCCTATATCAGCCAGTACGGGGATACCTTTGCGGAATTAAAGGAAAAAGGCTATCTGCTGATGCGCTCTGACGGAAAGGGTGTGAAGCAGGTGGACAACTGGCAGCCGGGGCTGGCACTCATGGACTTTACCAATCCGGGAGCAAGAGAGTGGTTTGCAGACCGGATCCGGGAACTGTTGGACAGTGGCATCGACGCCATTAAGACGGATTTTGGCGAGCGGATCCCCATTGACGTGGCCTATTTTGACGGCAGCGATCCGGTGGCCATGCACAATTACTATACCTATCTGTACAATGAAACGGTATTTACCGCCATTGAGGAAAAACGGGGAAAGGGCGAAGCGGTGCTCTTTGCAAGAAGCGCCACGGCAGGCAGCCAGAAATTCCCGGTACACTGGGGCGGCGATTGCAGTGCCTCCTATCCTTCCATGGCGGAGACCCTGCGGGCAGGCCTTTCCTTTGCCATGAGCGGATTCTCCTTCTGGAGTCATGACATCTCCGGTTTTGAAGCAACGGCGACTCCGGACCTGTACAAGCGCTGGGTGCAGTTTGGCCTGCTTTCCTCCCACAGCAGACTCCACGGCTCGGATACCTACCGGGTACCCTGGATCTTTGACGAGGAATCCACGGATGTGGTCCGCAAGTTTGTAACCCTGAAGTGTTCCCTCATGCCCTATCTGTTCCGCATGGCGGTGATCGCTCACGAAAAGGGAACCCCCATGATGCGGCCCATGCCCTTTGCATTTCCGGAGGATCCGGGATGCAGATATCTGGACCTGCAATACATGCTGGGCGATTCTCTGCTGGTAGCGCCCATCTTTAACGACCAGTCCAAGGCAGAGTTTTATCTGCCGGGCGGCCTTTGGAGAAACCTGCTGGACGGCGAGATCCTCTCCGGCGGCAGATGGTATGAGAAAACCTATGACTACCTGCATATGCCTTTGTTTGTACGGGAAAACACCTTGCTGCCTGTGGGCGGCAACAACCTGGTGCCGGACTATGACTACCGGGAAGGATTGTGCCTGCACTTTACCCTCCCTGTTGAAGGGAAGGAAGCGATCTGTGAGATTCCGGATCTGCAGGGAAACACGGTGCTGACCATTTCCGGAAAGATGGAAAACGGCGTAGTTTCGTTAAACGCATCTGCAAGCTGTGAAGCTTCTGTTCTGATCCATCTGCCGGACGGGATCACGGCAGAAGGCAGCATAAACGGCACGCAGGCTGAGATCCGGCTGTGAGGGGGAGTTTGACCGATATAAATCAGGGGGATCGCGGGAAAGCGGATCCGCTGCCTGTTGGAAAACCCTGAAAATGAAATAGCAAAAGAAGTATGACAGGGATCGGAAGAAATATCCGGTCCCTGTTTTGGTTGCAGGTTAGGGAAATTTCATAATTCCCCTACTTTCCAAGAGGGGGCTGGTGTAGTAAACTTGTTTCGAATGTTGCGGTTAACACTTACCGGGCGCCTGAGAAGGACTTAGATGCGCTTTCTGAACGGTATTTCCCATATTGCCCGGAAGTAATTACTGTGAATGGAGACAATCTTGGATATCATAAAGGCACAGGATCTAAGCTTTGATTATATAAGAAGAGATGAAGAGGGGAACGTGGAAGGCACCACCCGTGCGGTGAATCATGTGAGCCTGTCCGTTTCCCAGGGGGATTTTGTGGCCATTTTGGGGCATAACGGCTCCGGGAAGTCCACCTTTGCCAAGCATCTCAATGCGATCCTCATGCCCACGGAAGGTACGGTGTGGGTGGATGGTATGGATACCCGGGAGGAAGCAAAGATCTGGGACATCCGCCAGGAAGCGGGGATGGTTTTCCAGAATCCGGACAACCAGATCATCGGCCAGGTGGTAGAGGAAGATGTGGGCTTTGGCCCGGAAAATATGGGCGTTCCCACGAAGGAGATCTGGGAACGTGTGGAGGAATCTCTGAAAGCGGTGGGTATGTACGAATACCGCAAGTATTCGCCCAACAAGCTTTCCGGCGGGCAAAAGCAGCGGGTGTCCATTGCCGGCGTGCTGGCCATGCATCCCAAGTGCATCGTGCTGGATGAGCCTACGGCCATGCTGGATCCCAGCGGACGAAGGGAAGTGATCCGTGCGGTTCGGGCCCTGAACATGGTAGAGCATGTGACGGTCATTTTGATCACTCACTATATGGAAGAGATCATTCACGCAGACCATGTTTTCGTCATGGATGTCGGAAAGGTGGCCATGCACGGAACGCCGAAGGAAGTATTCTCCCGGGTGGAGGAACTTAAGGCCCTGCGCCTGGGCGTCCCGGAAGTAACCCAGCTGGCCTGGGAATTAAAGCAAAGCGGCGTCAATCTGCCGGAGGGGATCCTGACGGTGGAAGAACTGACGGAGGCGCTGCTGCAGTGTAGAGGGTAGAGGCTGCGAACGGATAGTTTGATGCAGGAAACAGTGCAAAGAACAGAGATTGTGACGGATATCTCCGATACAAGAAGTGATCGAAAACCGGCAGGTGGTTTTGAATGTGAAAAAAGAGCCTGCCGGAAACCATAAAGAAACGATGGAAATACGATTAGAACACGTTAATTATATATACGGCGGCGATACGGAGCTGGCGGTCCATGCCCTGGACGATGTGAACATCACCCTCCCTGCAGGACAGTTTATCGGTCTCATCGGCCATACGGGCTCCGGAAAGTCCACCCTGGTGCAGCATTTAAACGGGTTGCTGAAGCCTACCTCCGGCAGGATCTACTGCGACGGGGAAGATATCTGCGCCAAAGATTACAATATGAAGAAGCTTCGCCAGAAAGTGGGGCTGGTGTTCCAGTACCCGGAGCATCAGCTGTTTGAGGCGGATGTGCTTTCGGATGTTTGTTTTGGCCCGAAGAACCTGGGCTTTTCCAAAGAGGAAGCGGAAGCAAAGGCCAAGGCAGCCCTGCTGCAGGTTGGTCTTTCGGAAGAATATTTTGATCAGTCGCCCTTTGATCTTTCCGGCGGGCAAAAGCGCCGGGTGGCCATCGCAGGCGTCCTGGCCATGGACCCGGAGGTGCTGATCCTGGACGAGCCAACGGCGGGGTTAGACCCCAAGGGACGGGAGGAGATCCTGAATCTCATCCGGAAACTGAAGGAAGAGCGGGGCATTACGGTGGTGCTGGTTTCCCACAGCATGGACGATGTGGCAAACTACGTAGAGCGGATCATCGTGGTAAACCACGGCAGGATCATGTTTGACGATGCTCCCCGCAAGGTCTTTACCCATGTGGAAGAACTGGAAAACATGGGCCTGGCGGCGCCCCAGGTGACCTACATCATGAAGGCACTGGCAGAAAAGGGCGCGGCGGTGGATACGTCGGCGATCACCCTGGAAGAAGCCAAGCAGTCCATTCTGGAGTGGGTGAAAGGAAATAAAGCCTGACAGGACCTGCTTTGGTTACACGGAAAAGACGGATGGAATAGAGAAAAAACCATGCTACGAGACATAACACTGGGGCAGTACTACCAGACAGACTCGGTGATCCACAGACTGGATCCCAGAGTAAAGTTGGTGGGCACCCTGCTTTTTATAATTTCATTATTTGTGGTCAATCAGTTCCCGGTATATCTGGTGGTGCTGGTATTTCTGGGAAGCGTGATCGCACTGTCCCACGTACCCCTGGGCTTTATGCTGCGGGGTATGAAGGCCATTGCCTTTTTGCTGATCCTGGCCTTTGTGTGCAACCTGTTTCTGACACCGGGAGATATCCTGGTGAGCTTCTGGAAACTGCGGATCACAAAGCAGGGCTTATCCACGGCGGTATTTATGGCGATCCGTTTATCACTCCTCATCGTGGGTTCGTCCCTGATGACCCTGACCACCACGCCCAATCATCTGACGGACGGGCTGGAAAAGCTTTTAAATCCGCTGAAAAAGATCCGTGTGCCGGTACATGAGATCTCCATGATGATGTCCATTGCCCTTCGTTTTATCCCCATCTTATTGGAAGAAACGGACAAGATCATGAAGGCGCAGATGGCCAGAGGAGCGGACTTTGACACCGGCAATCTGATCCAGAAGGCGAAGGCACTGATCCCCCTTCTGGTACCCCTGTTTATCTCTGCATTCCGCAGGGCAAACGACCTGGCCATGGCCATGGAAGCCAGATGCTATCGGGGCGGCGACGGCAGGACCAAGATGAAGCCGCTTAAGTACGAAAAACGTGACTTTGCAGCCTACGGCCTGCTGTTGTTCTACATGGCAGCCTGTGCGGGCGTGAACATCCTCTCTGCGCATCTGCCGGGGATCCTGAGCTGGCATCTTGGATGAAATACGAAGCTGCCGGGATGACACCGGGCTGAATAGTAAATGCTGAGCCGGCATCCTGGATAATGAAACAGAAATGAAACGAATCATGCTGACGGTGGCCTATGACGGTACTGCATACTGCGGCTGGCAGTATCAGGAAGGCAGGCCTACCATTGAAGGAGAACTGAATAAGGCCATCGAGAAGCTGACCGGCGAAAGGGTGGAAGTCATCGGCGCCAGCCGGACGGATGCGGGGGTGCATGCCCTGTGCAATCTGGCGGTGTTTGACACGGAAAGCTCCATTCCCGGAGAGAAATTCTGCTATGCCTTAAATGCCCATTTGCCGGAAGATATCCGCGTGGTGGCTTCTGCGGAAGTGACCGCCGATTTTCATCCCCGGAAGGTTGCTACCCGAAAAACCTATGAATACCGGATCTTAAACCGGGATCTGCCGGATCCTGTAAGGCGTCTGTACACCTATTTTGCCTACGGCCCCATCGATGTTACCAGGATGCAGGAAGCGGCTGTTTATCTGGAAGGAGAGCATGATTTTGCATCCTTCTGCTCGCCGGCGACCCAGGCGCTCACAACGGTGCGCACCGTATATAAGGTGGAAGTGGAACGGGTAGAGGATGAGATCCGCATCCGGGTGTGCGGAAACGGTTTCCTCTATAACATGGTACGGATCATTGCGGGAACTCTGCTGGAAGTGGGCAGAGGAAGACTTGCGCCGGAGGATATTCCGGCAATTCTGGAAAAGAAAGACCGCCAGGCAGCAGGACCGACTGCTCCTGCCCATGGCCTGATGCTGATCAGATATGAATTTGAAGACAAATCGTTTATCCTATAATCGCTTATCTTATAAAGAGATGATCCTGCTGGCCCTGATCGGGCTGACCCTGGCCTTTATCTGGGGCCATTCTCTGATCCCTGCCACGGGCTCAGCGAAGGAAAGCATGCGGCTGATGGTGATGATCAATGAGTTTCTCAGCAAGATCAACGCACCGGTGCAGCTTCAGGGGGACAAGGTGCTGCGCAAGATCGCCCATGCTACGGAATACCTGGTGTTGGGCGGAGAGATCGGGATGTTTGGATTCTGGAGGTATACCAGACGGTTCGCTTCTGCTGTGCGAAAATGCCGAAAAGCACGGATACAGGTTCTGTTTAACTGCCTGCACCTGGGCGTATGGATCTCTGTGATCGATGAAACTCTGCAGCTGTTTGTGCCCGGAAGATACGGCCAGATCAGTGACGTGTGGATCGACTGTGCCGGATTTGCAGTAGGGGCTGTGATCGTGTACTTTCTCGCAAGCCGGAAACGGCGTGTGCGTTGAAATAACAGGAAGAAGACGATCGAAAGTCAGTCATTGACGAATGGGGACGAAAACGTTATTCTAGTATTGTTGTAACGCAGGATTAGTCTATCGGTAGGGCGCCAGCTTCCCAAGCTGGATAGGCGGGTTCGACTCCCGTATCCTGCTTCCTGACTGCTTCAGCCCTGCTGAGGCAGTTTTTGTTTGGCTGGGGGAACCCGAAATAATACTGCCTGCACATCTTTTTCTTGACATTCCAATCGATGTTTTGTATGATTTATAGCGTGCCTAATTGGGCATGCTATATTTTTGCGCGTATTTTTGCGCAGAACAACCAATCATCGAAAAGACAGGAGGTGAAACAGAATGCCAACATTTAACCAGTTAGTAAGAAAGGGACGTCAGACCTCTGAGAAGAAGGCTACAGCACCTGCACTGTTAAAGGGTTACAACTCTTTACAGAAGAAGGCTACCGATACCGCTTCTCCCCAGAAAAGAGGTGTCTGCACAGCTGTTAAGACTGCAACCCCTAAGAAGCCTAACTCTGCGTTAAGAAAGATCGCCAGAGTACGTCTTTCTAACGGAATCGAAGTAACAAGCTACATCCCCGGCGAAGGTCACAACCTTCAGGAGCACAGCGTTGTTCTCATCCGTGGCGGAAGAGTTAAGGACCTGCCCGGTACCAGATACCACATCATCAGAGGTACACTGGATACTGCAGGAGTTGCCAACAGAAAGCAGGCCCGTTCCAAGTATGGTGCAAAGCGGCCTAAGGCTGGAAAGTAATTAATACTTACAAACAGAACTAATTATTAGTGTTGGGATTCTAGTTTCAGCTTTTATTTCGACACGAACACATTAGAACGACACATGTGAGTACCTATGATCTATTCCGTGAATAAGGAGGGAAGAGACGTGCCACGTAAAGGACATATTCAGAAAAGAGACGT